>NZ_JACAQY010000040.1:164243-191569 GCF_013386835.1 Pseudomonas sp. IPO3774 | reverse complement strand
GTAAGAGCGGAACCAATACAAGCCATCACCCAAAAACGGATATGCCCCCAAAAAGAAGCATCACCCATTAGCCAGCTCTTCCAGATGATCCATCAACTCCTGCGGCTTAAGCACCAACACATCACTGTCCACCGCATCCAGCACCACCTCCGCCGTATTCCCGATCAACGCCCCTGAAATCCCGGTGCGCGCCACCGTACCTATGATGGTCACCGCCGCCTGCCATTTGTGCGCCGCATGAGGAATCAACACATCCGCCGGCCCTTCCTCGATATGCAGATGAGTGTCGTCAATATCGAACTCCGCCTGAAACGCCTTGCACTGCTCACGATACCGGGCCTCGATCGTCTCCTTGAGCTGAAACACCGGATCCGCCGCCGACAACATCGGCGACGGATGCGCACTGATCACATGCAACTGCGCCTTGGCCAGGCTCGCGATATCAAACCCATGATCAATGATCGCGTTATGCAATGCCTGATGCTCGGCATCAGAATTGCCCACATCGATGGCCGCCAAAATCACCCCGCCAGCCCAAGGCCTGGACGTCTTCACCAGCAGCACCGGAGTCGGGCAGTAACGCATCAACTTCCAGTCGGCCGGCGTCAACAGCGCCTTTTTCAGCGGGCTGTCAGCGAAATGCTGCTTGACCACCAACCCACAACCCTCTGCCTGCTGCACGTCGATGATGGTTTCATGCAGGCTGTCATTCCACGCCTGTTCAGTCGTGACGCTGTAGCCATCCTCCTGCAAACCGGCCTTCAGCAGGCTCAACATCGCAGAATGCTCGTGCTTCTTGTCACACACCAACAAATGCAAATGTGCCCCGGTGACGCCGGCAATCAGCTTGGCGCGCTTGAGGGCCAGGCTTTCCGAATGCTCAGGCTCGATGACCACCAGGATGCTGCGTATGGCTTGCATGGTCGGGTTCTCCAAAAAAGGGTGGGCGTGGAACAACTATAGTTGCTGCCCGGC
Source organism: Pseudomonas sp. IPO3774 (assembly GCF_013386835.1). Lineage (NCBI taxonomy): Bacteria > Pseudomonadati > Pseudomonadota > Gammaproteobacteria > Pseudomonadales > Pseudomonadaceae > Pseudomonas > Pseudomonas sp. IPO3774. The sequence continues at coordinate 190,594 of NZ_JACAQY010000040.1, read as the reverse complement.
ACACGTCATGTTGATGCACATCAAGCCCGGTAGCTGGCGGTCTGCGGCGCGGTCGGTATAATCGCCGGCCTTTTGTGAATCTTTGCCCGTGAGCCCGATGAACCTGCCAGAAATCCACGAATTCCTCGGTTGCCGCACCCCCGACGGCTGGGTCCAGGCCGCGTTGGCCGACCAGGAAACCCTGCTGATCGACCACAAGAACTGTGAATTCAAGGCCGCCAGCACCGCCTTGAGCCTGATCGCCAAGTACCATTCCCACGTCGACCTGATCAACCTGATGTCACGCCTGGCACGGGAAGAACTGGTGCACCATGAGCAAGTCATGCGCCTGATGAAGAAGCGCAAGATCGAGCTGCGCCAGCTGTCCGCCGGCCGCTACGCTTCGGGTTTGCGCAAGGTGGTGCGCAGCCATGAACCGGTCAAACTGGTGGATACCCTGGTGGTCGGCGCGTTTATCGAAGCCCGCAGTTGCGAGCGTTTCGAAGCACTGGTGCCGCATTTGGACGAAGAACTCGGCAAGTTCTATTTCGGCCTGCTGAAAAGCGAGGCCCGGCATTTCCAGGGTTACCTGAAACTGGCTTACCAGTACGGCGACGCCAAGGACATCGCCCAGGTCATCGACCGTGTACGCGCCGCCGAGCAGGAACTGATCGAGTCACCGGACGTCGAGTTCCGCTTTCACAGCGGCGTGCCAGCCTGACGCAACCGCTGCACCGAGCAACGCGGTGATCCCGGCGAGTATCAGGATCACCGCCTGCGTCCCCAGCGGCGCCGCCAGCAGTGCGATCAGCAAACCGGCCAGCGGCTGCGAGAGGTTGTTGAGCAAGGTCAGCACGCCCACCGTCTTGCCAAAGTCCCGGGCCGGGATTACCCGTTGTCGGACGCTGCGGATGTACACGTTGAACATCTTGTCGAAACCGGTCAGCAGCAGGAAACCCACGGCATAAGCCCACACATTCGGGCTGATGGCCGTGATCAACGCTCCCACGGCAATCATCGAATACGACAAACCGCCCAGCACCTTGAGCGGCAGGGACGCGCGCGCCAGGAAAAACAGGATGGCGATGGTCACCAGCGCGCCGGCCGCCTGCAACCCGGCGTAGGTGTCCTTGCCGGCGGCGTATTGGCCAATGACCATCGCGGCGGAAGTGGCGAGGGTGACGCCGATGATCAGGTTCACACCCACCGCCAGGGCGATAATCCTTTTCAGCTCCGGCAGGTCGCGGATATGCCCGAAGGCAACGCGCAACGGCTGCAGCCAGATGTCGTTGTGCTGCTCGAAGGTTTCAAGATTGACCGTGGTGTGGCGTTGCCAGATGCGCATCGTCAGGTCCGCCAGCAGGAACAGCCCGGCAACCCCCAGCACGACCCAGTGCCAGGCCCAGACGCCCAACATCAGCGCGGCCACCAGTGGGCCCAGCACCAGCCCGGTCTGGTCGGCAATCTGCGAGTAGGACAAGGTCTTGGCGTAGGTGTAATGCTTGAAGATATGCGGCAGCAGCACTTCCCGGGCCATGATGCCCTGGGTGGTCAACACGCCGCACAGCGCCGAAAGCATGACAATCCAGTAAATCCCGTCGAACATTCCATACAGCAGCACCGCCGCCACACACGCCAGCGCCCGGTACACCTGGCTGATATGCAGGACGCGCACGGCGGGATATTTGTCGCACAACGCCCCGCACACCGGGAACGACAGGTACCGCGGCAAGGATTCGACAAAAAACGCCAGGCCCGCCCACGACACACTGTTGGTGGTCTGGAACACGATCAGCGGCACGATGAACAACAGAATCTGGTCGGCCAGGCGTGACAGAAACAACGAAATGAAGAAAGCCAGGTAATCCTTGCGCATGGTGTGCTCGTGTCCGTGAGTCAAATTGTCGTCAGTAGCCGGAGCCGGATTTATCCGTGAGATTGTGGCGCTCGTCGCCCTTGAGCGGCGGGTTGAATACGCTGACCAGCACCAGGTCCTGCTCCTTTCCGCCTCTTAGATAATGGCAGTCGTGTTGGTCCAGCGCATAAATATCTCCGGGGCGGATCGGGTAGACGTTACCGTCCATATCTTCGACTTCACCCTCACCGGCGATGCAGTAGCAAGCCTCCAGGTGATTACGGTATTGCAGCAGTGACTCGGTGCCGGCACGCACGACGGTGTGGCAGACGGTATAACCCATCCCGTCCTTTTCCGTCAGCAACCGATGGCTGGTGCCAGCGCCCCATTCGACAAAGTGCGCGGTGTTTTCTATGTCTGATTTGTGACGAACGAACATGGTTTTCTCCCGCTATGTAGGTAGAGGGCCATGATTCTCTTGTGTTTGTGGTGTTGTCATCAGCGACACTTCCGAAAAGCGTGTGGGGCGCATCTGGCGGACGGTACCGAGTTAAAGACTGCGGTGAAACTGTTAAAAACTCTTAAAAGCATGAAGCTTCGTCGGCCAGTGATGGCCAGCTGCTTTAGTCTGCCGGCTTGCCACCTATAATGCGCACACTTCAATCCGCGCGTGCACTGGAAATTTATGGATAACTTGGGTCTCGGCAAGGTCTTGCTCGTGGAGGACGATGAGAAGCTGGCAGGGCTGATCGCCCATTTCCTGTCCCAGCATGGCTTCGAGGTGCTGGCCGTGCACCGCGGCGATCTGGCGCTGGCGGCGTTCCTGGAGTTCAAGCCGAAGATCGTCGTGCTCGACCTGATGCTGCCCGGCCAGAGCGGCCTGCATGTGTGCCGTGAAATTCGCAACGTGTCCGACACGCCCATCGTGATCCTCACCGCCAAGGAAGACGACCTCGACCACATCCTCGGCCTGGAGTCCGGCGCCGATGATTATGTGATCAAGCCGATCAAGCCGCCTGTGCTGCTGGCTCGCCTGCGCGCCCTGCAACGTCGCCAGGCGCCGGAACCCACGGTGCGCGGCGCCCTTGAGTTCGGCCGCCTGGCCATCGACCGCAGTTGCCGGGTGGTGAGCCTGGGCGGGGAGAAGATCGACCTGACCACCATGGAATTCGAACTGCTGTGGTTGCTGGCCAGCGCCGCCGGGAAAATCCTCTCCCGCGATGACATTCTCAACCGCATGCGCGGTATTGCCTTTGACGGGCTCAACCGCAGCGTCGACGTGTACATCAGCAAGCTGCGCGGCAAGCTCAATGACAACCCCCGGGAACCGGTGTGCATCAAGACCATCTGGGGCAAGGGCTACCTGTTCAATCCGTTCGCCTGGGAGGTCTAGATGTTAAGGCTGTTTCTGCGTCTGTATATCATCCTGGCCATTGGCTTGGCCGGGGCGATCTGGCTGGTGAACTACACCTTCGATGAGCTGTTGCCGGAAGCCAACGAAACCTACAACCGCGAAGCCCTGCGCGGCCCGGCGTATGGGGTGGTGGAACAATTGCGGCCGGTGACGGGGGAAGCGCGCGCCGCCCGCCTGGCCGAGTTGCAACCGCACTATGGGCTGCGCCTGGCGCTGGTGCAGCGGGACAAGCTGAAACTGACCGAGCGTGAGCAGCAGCTGCTGGCCAGTGGCGAGTTGGTGGTGCGTGGGGATTTCATGGAGTTCATCTCCAACATCGACGGCGGCCACCAACTGCTGGAAATCAAACTGCCGGAAGAGCCCAAGTGGCTGTACATGTGGGCCTATGGCTTCCTCGGCCTGTGCCTGGCGATTGTCCTGTACTTCTGGGTTCGGCCCCATTGGCGTGACCTGGAGCATATCCGCCTGGCCGCGCAACGTTTCGGTGACAACGATCTCGGCTCGCGCATCCTGCTGCCGCGCCGTTCTACTGTGCGCGAGCTGGCGGGGCACTTCAACCAGATGGCCGAGCGCATCGAAAGCCTGATCGCCAATCAGCGCGAGTTGACCAACGCCGTGTCCCACGAGCTGCGTACGCCGATTGCGCGGCTGTCGTTTGAGCTCGACCAGCTCAAGCAACAGGCCGATCCACGGGAGAGCCGCGCACTGATCGCCGACATGTATGCCGACCTCGGCGAGCTGGAAGAAATGGTCTCGGAACTGTTGACGTACGCCAGCCTGGAACGCGGCGCCACGCAGATCACCCGGGAAAGCATCGAGGCCCACAGCTGGCTCGACAGTGTGATCGGCAGCGTCGCCCTGGAGGCCGAGGCGGCAGGCGTGCAGTTGCTGCTGCGCACCTGTGAAGTCGATTACATCCGTATCGAGCCGCGCTTTATGGCACGGGCGGTGATCAACCTGTTGCGCAATGCAATTCGCTATGCCGACCGGCGCGTGGAAGTGTCGCTGGTGAAGTTTGGCACCGGCTATGAAGTACGGGTCAATGACGACGGGCCCGGTGTGCCGGTGGAAGGGCGAGGGAAGATTTTCGAGCCGTTCCTGCGCCTGGACGCCAGCCGTGACCGCCGCACCGGTGGCTTCGGCCTCGGCCTGGCGCTGGTGCGGCGGGTGTGCCAATGGCATGGCGGGCAGGTTGAAGTGCTGGATTCGGAGTGGGGCGGGGCATCGTTCCGGATGACCTGGGCGTATGCCGAGTAATCATCCAGGAGCCATGGAGATCAAATGTGGGAGCGGGCTTGCTCGCGAAGGCGGTGAATCAGTCGCCGGATACATTGACTGAAACACCGCCTTCGCGAGCAAGCCCGCTCCCACATTTTGATTGGGTTACCAAAGTTAGAACGTGTATTCGACCATCCCCATCACCGACGTCTGCAAGCGTCTCTCCACAATCGGGCTTTGCCCGGCCTTGTCTGCCAGGTACTGCACATCCAACAGCGTCGAAAACTGTGTGTGTTCGCTGATCGGCAAGCTCCACACCAGATTCATCCCGTTGCTGATGTTGCCGCCGCTGGCCTTGTAGGCCTTGAAGCGACTCTGTGCGGCCTGGCCGGTGGTCACGCCGTACCAGGTCTGCAGGTAGTTGCTGTCGCCAAAATGGCTGCTGAGGCTGGCATCCAGCGAACCGTAGTCGCCGTCGTACAGGTTGGTGCCCAGGCTCAGTTCCAGATGGGTGAACGCCTTGCCGGAATCCTTGTGATCATCTTCCTCAAGCGCATGCTCCAGGGTTGCGCCGAGAATCACCCCGCCCAGGTTATAGCTGCCACTGACACCCACCTGGGCGCGAGTCTTGATCTCGCCCGTACCCTTGAGTTTCTTCGAGCCCGGGCGCCCGGTCTTGCTTTCGTCCTTGCGTGAGCCGCTGGCGCCGACGTAGGCGCTGAAGCTCGCACCGCCGCCGTCATAACCCCAGCCCAGGCCCTTGTCGGTGTCGAGGAAAATCCCCCACGGGCTGACGATGGCCGCCCCCAGCACCGGCGCGGTGACTCGCTCGTCGCTGCCGCTGTAGCGGGGCAGGTTGGCCACGCCGGCCTTGAGGGTGTATTCCCAGTCGTCGGCCAGCAGGGTGTCGGCGCTGGCCAGCAGGCACAGCGACGTCAGGGACAGGCACAGGTGTTTTGAACGCATGATGGTCTTCATGTGAGGTCAGAGACTCAAGGGGTTGTGGGGAGAATCGGTACGTTTGAAGTGGTAGCCGGAGGCGCTCAGGCCGTTGACCTGGCGACTCACGGTATCGCCCAGGCCATAGCCGTTGCCGGCCAGCACCGCGTGGGCGTTGTCCACGGGCAGCAGGATGTAGTCGGTCAGCGGCTCGTCGTGCAGTTGGCCGCGGATCACCAGGAAGCCGTTCTCCAGGCGCACGCTGATGCCGCTCAGGGGCGCGTCGGGCTCATGGGTGTTGAGCACTTGATAGGTACCGATGGTGTCGGCCCAGGCATTGCTCAGCGGGGTCTGTTCGATGCGTTCGCCCACCGGGACGCGTTGGCCGTGGCTGCGGGCGGTGAGCATCTGGCGCCCTTGCACCGTTACCACATCCAGCTGCACGCGGCCCAGTTCGCCGAGGTCCTTGAGCCAGAAGCCGAGGAATTTCTGTTGTGCCCGCAGCCAGCCCTGGCCGTCGCGCAGCAGTTCGAAACGGGTGTCGGCCAACTCGCCATACAGCTGGCCGTTTTCGTCCTTGATACGGAAAATGCCCCAGGCCGTGGCGTAGAAACCCGCCAGGCGCCTGCGGTCGATCGCGGCGGGCACCTGGCGGATTTTCAGGCCATGGGCGGGCGCCTGGCAGTTGTCGGCACACACCGGGTCGCCGGTCTGGGCCTGGAGCATCAGGCGCAGGGTGTCGGTGGTCAGTGACACCACCATCTCTTCGGCGTTGCTGTCGTTGGCCATCACGATCACGGCCAGTTGCTGGTCCGGCAGCATCGTCAGTTGCGCCGCGAAATCATCCCCGCCACCGCTGTGCTGGAAGGTGCGAATGCCGGGGCCCACCGGCTCATCGCCGCAAGGGGCGAGAAACCACCCCAGGCCCATCTGGCAGTCGAAGTCCAGGGCGTTGCCGGTGTTTTGCTGGGTGAACATCTCGTCAATCGACTGGCTGCCCAGTACCTGTCTGTCTTTATAGAGGCCCCGGGCGAAGAGCATGCGCACGTAGTGGCTGAGGTCCTTGGGGCTGCTCCACAAGCCACCGGCCGCGAGGTCGCGCACCTGGGCGTCGGCGCTGACGGTGCCGTCTGCATAACCCCGGGCGCGAAAGCCCGGTTGCGCGCCGGTGCCGACGAAGCTCGACTGGTTCATCTCCAGGGGCTTGAGCAGGCTGCTTTGCAGTCGGGTTTCGAAATCCTGCCGACTGCTGCGTTCGATGGCGGCGCCGACCAGAGCGTAGCCGAGGTTGGAATAGGCCACCTGGGTCCCCGGTGGCGTGCTCAGCCAAACCCCTGAAATACGCATTGGCATCTGGCCCATGGCGAAGGTGTTGCGCACGTCCCGCAGGTGTTCGCTGGGCAGGCCGGACTGGTGGCTGAGCAGGCGGCGCAGGGTGATGTCCCGGTCGGCGGCAGCCTGGTCGGAATGAAAGCGCGAGCGTACGTAGAACTCCCGCAGCGTGTCCTGGATCGGGGCGTCGAGGGCCAGGCGCTGTTGCTCCACCAGTTGCAGGGCGGCGGTGGCGGTCAGCAGTTTGGAGAGGGCGCCGGCGCGGAACGCGGTGTTGGGGGTGACGGGTTTGCCCAGGGCCTTGTCGGCCAGGCCAAAGCCCTGGGCCCAGATCAGTTCCTGGCCGTTGACCAGGGCGATGGACAGGCCGGGTATGTTTTGCCTGGCCATTTCGCTGGGAATGCGTTTTTGCAGGTAGCGGATGATTGCGCTGTAGTCGCCCTTGGGAATGGGCGGCGGGGCCGGCGGCTGGCCGTGGCAGCCGAGGCTGCCCAGCAGGCAACCCAGCAGCGGAATACTGCGCAATGTGCGAAACATGATGAGCACCCGAGGGGTGGTTTGGATGCTCGAATGCTAGGGGCGGGCCGTCGATGAGTCTTTGTGAGCTTTGTCGGGAAACTGTCAAAGACTGTTAATACAGGCCGCCCCTAGCGGGTTTGCTCCATTGCCGCAGCTCCAGCATCAGCTATACCTAATGCTCAACGCTTCCTCAACGTCAGCCAAGGAGTCTCGCGATGAAACTGGGAATAATGATCAGCACCGTGTGTATTGCCACGATCGGGGTGATGGGGTGTTCCAGCAAGGTGACGCAGCCGGACGAATACTCCGGGTTTCTCTCCGACTACAGCAACCTCAAGGAAGCCAAGTCGCCATCGGGCGCGCAGGTGATGCGTTGGGTGGACCCCAACCTGAGTCTGATCCGTTATAACGCGGTGTACATCGAGCCCACTCAGTTCTACCCCAAGCCGCAAGCCAGCACCAGGATCCCTGAAAGCACCTTGCAGGGCATCAGCACCTACTACAGCCAGGCGCTCAAGCGCGAACTGGAAAAGTCCTTGCCGCTGGCCGACGGACCAGGCCCGGGCGTGATCGTGGTGCGCGCGGCGATCACTGCCGTCAGCAGCAAGACCGAAAGTCTCAAGCCCTATGAGTACATTCCTGTCGCCCTGGTGGTCGCCACGGTCAGCACGGGCGCCGGGATTCGTGACCAGGAAACCACCTTGGGCACCGAAGCCCAATTCCTCGACGGTGCCAGTGGCAAGGTGGTCGCCCAAGTCGTGCGCAAAGGCACCGGTAAACCGTTGGCAAACGACTCCCAGGTGATGAAAGCCGATGACGTGAAAAGCGTCATCGACGGCTGGGCGTCGGACCTGCATCAATCGTTTTTGAAGCTTAAAAAGGGCTAAGCCTCAAACGGTGCGCGACTTGAGCGGGTGCTATTTGATCGGTGTGAGCGGTGGCTGCTTCCATTGCCCGTTACCCACTTCAGGCTTGGGCAGGTAAATGCGCAATAGGGCATAGAACGGGCCGGGTGGTGCTGGCAGCCAGTTGCTTTGTTCCGCTTTCGGTGGCTCGTGGTGCGCGACCAACAGCGTCAGGCCGCCATCGGCGTCGAGCTTGAAGTTGGGCAACATCCCCGACGTGAGCACGTAGCGCTTCTTCAGGTTGGGGGTCAGCAGATTGGTCTTGGCGTTGTACATGGTCAGTGACCAGAATGCGTCGGTCGGTGGCAACTGGTCCTTGGCGAAGTGCAGGGTGTAGCTGTGGCGTGCGCCGTTGGCGGGTTTGCCCTCGCTGTCCACGGAGTAGCGCAGGTAGGCCGTTTCATCGCCGGAGTTGCCAAACAGGTGCAGGTTGGCGCCAGCGTAGCGGTACAGGTAGTTGTTTTGAAGGTGGTCGCGATTGCCGAACAGGTCTGCACTGGATACTTGATGGGTATCGATCTTGTCTTTTTTGAAGGCTGCATACTCGGCTTTGCCGTCGGCGATGCCGTCATCCAGCGCTTTGCGTTGCTCAACCGTCAGGGCCTTGAGGTCGAACGGTTTACCCGCCTCGACGCCGATCCTGGCAAAACGCGCGAGCACGTCTTTCTCACTGTCCTGCGGTGCTGCGTAGGCCAGCATGAAGTTCAGATAGCGGAACAGATGCACGCTGTCGCTCATGTTCGGCGTAGGCTTGGGCCAGGCAATTTTCGGCGGCTTGATGGGTTTGGGCTGCTTCACGTAGCTGCTCAGGGTCTGGACCTTATAGCCGCCCTGGATCTGTCTGACTTTGCCCAAGTCCTTTTCATCGAACAATTGAGTGCGGTACAGGGCGTAGGCGATGTTGCTTTCGCTGTACACGACGCGGTCGATATCGGTTGGCTGCTGGCCTTTCCAGCCCGGGCCGGCAATCATGTAGTGGCCACCGTTGTTACCGGTGCTGCGGGTACCCAGATAGCCGAAGTTCTGCGTGTAGAGGTCGACCAACTGCACGGCGTAGTAGCGGTTGTCTTCGATCCTGGGCAGGGTCAACACCACGGGCTCGGCCCGCAGATCGAGCCAGACAAAGGAGTTGGGCGTGTCCGGGTTGGGGGTGGGGATCGCTGTATCTTTAGGGGTTATCGCCTGCGCGGTGTTCCCGATGTGGTTGAACGGCGCCTTGAAGTTCGCCCCGGTCTTGTCGACAGCCTGGGTGTAGAGAGTCTTGTACATCTCCACCACCGGGAAGCCATAAAGATAGGCTTCCTTGGCGATGGCCCGGGCTTCACTCGGCGTGGCGGTGAAATCGGCCCAGGCGCCGGTACTCATGAAAATCGAGAGGCTCGCCAACAGCAGGCGCGTCGGTGTTCGAATCATGTTGTTGCGTCCTTACTGAGTCAGTCGGATATCGTCGAGTTTTCAGCTGTTATAAAAGCAGGCTCCGGTGGGCGCGTACAGTCGCAACTAGCTGAACCTTTGCGTGTCAGGCAGAGTTTGCACTCAGTTGCTCGGGAAGTCTTTTGGCACGTGAGGTTCAACGCAAAGATCTATCGATCAGTTGACATCAACGAGATCAAGTGCCGCCTGTGAAAGGCGGCATCGGGGGGCAGTCAAGGCAGTATGGACTTGACCTTGTCACGCAACTGATCAATCGAGAACGGCTTGCCGATCACCTGCATGTCGGCTGGCGAATCGATATTTTCGGCATAACCGCTGGCGAACAGGATGGGCAGGGCGGGGCGTATTTCACGGGCCTTGAGGGCCAGTTGCTTGCCGTCCATGTCCGGCAGGCCGACGTCGGTCATCATCAGGTCGATGGTCTGGTCGGTGTCTTGAACTATTTTCAAGGCTTCTTCGGCATCGGCCGCTTCAAGCACTTGGTACTCCAGCTCTTCGAGGACATCGACGATCAACATGCGCACGATGGCGTCGTCTTCGACTACAAGGATGGTGGAGGGGGCGGCTGACATAGTGGAGGTTCCCGAACAGTGGAAGGGGCAGGTCTTGGGCGATGGGAAGACCGTTTTCATCCTGAGTATTGTCGGTCCCGGCAAGTTCCCCAGATAAGCAAAACATTGTGCCGGTAACGGCTACAAATGTCGCGTATCACCGCCACTCACTTGCCAGGGGCTTGCTGGAACAACCAGCAAGCCCCGGCCATGGTCTCAAGCTGCCGGTTTTATCGGTTAAAGGGATCCGTACACCAACCCATGTACCCGGCTCTGGTTCTCGCTTGCCTTGAAGGTGCTGACCGTATATTCCGGGTTTGTCGGCGTCCCAAACGCTCCCGGGATGAGCGGCGTCTTACTGTTGGCCAGCGATTCCTTCATTCCTTTCTTCATGGCGTCCTCGGTCGGAAAATTGACCAATCCGAAATTGGGGTCGAAATAGAACCATTTTCGCGTGCCGCCTTCCACGATCACTCCCGCTGTCATCGCGTGGACGGGCGTGGCGATGATGAGTGTCTTGGACGTCGTCGCGTTGGCCAGGTCATCGATGATGGCCTGATAGGACTTTTGCGTGACGACTTCAGCCGAGTGCGGTCGCTTTCTGAAGTGATCCTGGGCTTCGCTCATGTCCTTGATGAACCTCGCCGATTTTGGGTTGGTTTCCTTGGTTGCCGCTGCAATGAAAAGCTTGTCGATGTACTCGTCCTGTTTTCCAACGGACACGGCGTAGGCCATTGCGTTGGCTAACACGCCACATTCGCCTCCGGTCACCGTGTCCACCTGGCTCAAATAGAAATTCTGGGGCATGCCCCTGAGCTTGATGCCGGGGATGCGCTCAATTTCGGCTTTGTAGAACTCATAGTTTTTAAGGCCGACTTCTGATCGCTTTTTGCCTATTGACTGTGCCAGGGCGCCGATTTCTTCGGGGCTTCGATTCGGCTTAAGTGCCAGTTCCATGAGCTCTGCGATATCCATGGAGCCCGAGTAGCCCGGGATGTCATCCACTACCCCGTTGTTATAGCCACGCATATACGCATCGTGGCTCGTTGTTCTGGCGTGTTCCTGCGTAGCCTTGAATGAGTTGGATAATTGCTTGGAGGGTGTGTTTTGCGCCTTGGTGGCCGGCCCTCCGACAAAGTACTCCCAGAAGCTTTCAACGTTGTCCTGGATCGACACGGTCTGTGGCGTGAACCCCTTCAACGGTGGGCCATAGGGTTGTTTCTTGAGGGCGTCGTACGCGTACCATTCGCCCTTGTTCAATACAGCGGAGGCTTCGACGGTTTGATCCGCCAGCTTGATGGTGCCGATTGCCGCGACGCCATGCTCCTTGCCGGCGGCTTTCAACAGGTCATGGCTGCCGGCTGCCCCCTTGAGTTTGTTTAGCCCGTTAATGCTTTTTTCGACTACAAACTTGCCGCCCCGGTTAATCAGTCCTGCGCCTCCCAGAAGCAAATCGCCCAAGCCGCCCACCGGGTTCAAGGCGCCGATGGTGGCGACACCGATCTTTTTGGCAACATTCAGCGCCTTGGCGCCTGCACTGAGGGCTTTTGTGCCCGCCTGTGCCGCTTTGGACGAACCCAGGCTGACAAAACCCAGCAGGTCCAGCTGGAGGTCAATCGCCCCCTCCAGGTAATTACCCTTGGTAAAGTTGGCAATCGCTGACTTGAAGGGAATGAGGTCGAGGAAGAAATGGGTCACCTTCAACTCGGTTTCCATTTGCTTGTCGTAGGTCGTGGCGCCTTTGGCTTGCTTGACGACATCCTCGTTGCCCAGGTCGAGGTTTTCGACAAATGCATCCGCGATGTACTGGGTTCGGGCGGTGGCAAAGCTGTTGGGAGGCAGTGGGTTCGTGTCTGTACTGGCTGAGCGCTCGGGCTCACTGGCCTCTGAAGCGTCGAATTTTTTTATTCTGTTTTCCTCGATCGCCAGTTCCCAGGTACTCGCAGAGAAATCCTGGGGCGTTACTTTTTTGATGCTGCCGTTTTTTATGTCCAGCCTATAGGTAACAGGTTCCGTGCCACCCTCTACCTGTATCAGCAGCTCATTTTTAATCGGTTTGAAAAGCGAGGTGACCAGGTTTGGGCCCAATTGATAAACAGAGGGCTGGTAAAAAGTGAGGTTGCCCTGCTCGATGTTTTTTCGATCTTCCAGCGGCAGGCTGGCGATCAGGTGCTTTACGGTGGTGGCAACCCCGTCGTTCAGCGACTTGATCGACGCTTCAAACTGCTTTTGAAATGTCGCGTTTACGTCGAACTTGAGCGACTGGCCTTCCAGTGCCTGGGTGATGTCTGGATCCTTGGATTCCCAGGTGTAATCGCCCAAGCCACTCATGGCGATGTCCAGCAACGAATGCAGGCCCGCAGGTGCGCGGTTTGGGTCGTAGAGCGGTACGCCAAACTGTTGTTGGCGGGTGTCCTTCACCGTCAGGGCCTTTTTTTCAAACGGCACATCTTCGCCAAATCGCTCTTTGAGCTGGGCCAGTGCAATGGCCTTGCGGCTCGGGATATCGGTCTCCAGCAGGGTGGAGGCCTTCATGCGTTCATCCACCTGTTGAGTGAACTCGACGCGTATCGCTTCCAGCTGGTCGGGGCTGTAGGCATCGTCGGGTTGTTTGCTGATAACGCCGTTGGCCACGGCCCAATCAATCAGCGCTGCCCTCTGTGCGCTTTGGGTCACGGCGGGCTCGGCGAGTGCAGCGCTTTCGGCCTTGAGCATCACTTGGGCGAAAGTCATGTTCGGTACCGAGCCCGGCGACTGCGCTTCAATCGACGCCGCCGCAACCGCCAGGTTGACCCAGGCCGGGCTGCCATAGGTCACGCTGGCCGGGATGTCTTTGATCAGGAACTCCGGGGCTGTTCTTGCCAGCAATACGTAAGCACCCGCCTGGGCCATCTCGGGGCTCGTTCTGCCCTCGCTCGACAGGTGTGCGCTCAGCCCGTTGACGATGGCAGAGGCCGGCTTGCCCCAATGTTCTTCACTGGCCACGTCGAAACCGGCCAGTTTGTTCCGTTGAGGCGCCTGGACTGACTCGGGATCCATCTGTGCACTGATGGCGGCCAGCAGGTAGTCGTAATGGCTGTTCTTGGTCTCGATACCATTGAGCCCGCGCTGCAGGGCCTGGCCCATCAGTTGGCCTTCGGGCGAGCTTAAAAGAAACTCGAGGATCTTCGCCGGGTCGTTCAAGGCGGCCACAGGAATGGGATTCTGGTACGCGAGAAAGTCCAGGACGCTCTTTGTCTGCGTGACTTGCGGCTGATCGCCGAGGTGGTGGGCGTGGTTCATCGCAAGCAGGCGCAACTGAGTTTGCTGGTTCTGGTCCAGCGGTGCAGGCCAGGACAAGGCACCGCCCAGGTCACCGAAAGGGTGGGCGGCGATCCTGACGGTCGCTTCCAGTTTCAGCTTGAGCAACTCGGCCTTGGAGGTTGGCAGAGGCACCCCGTTGGCATTCAGGAATGCCTCCAGGCTTTGGTTGACCCTGGTCCCCATGTCCAGGGTGTTGTGATGGGATGAGTCCGGATGAATGGCCATTTGTGTGAGCTTCAGGACGGACTGTACATAGGGGGCGGTGTCGTAGTCTTGCAGGGCCGGGGCAGCGAGGTTGATGGCGTCCAGCAGGTTCTGCCAGTTCTGCCGGTCGGCCATGGGCTGTTTCAGCACATCGGAGCGGCTGGCGGCTGATGCTGGCGCTGCTGCAACGGCAGGGGGCGTGGCTGGCTGGGGGCTCAGGGACGATGCCCCGGAAGCAGGGGAGGAAAAGAATTGGGGCGCAGGCTGTTGCACGGAGAGGTTGCTGACATTTTGCATCGGTGGGTACCTGTTTTATTAGGAGATACGCGCCTTTTCCGAGGAGGTTCCCTGTTCCCCACGGCACCCCTTTGGGTGGGGCGGCCCACACACAACGTTCCAGGCTCACTTCGGTTCCCATGTAAGAAGGAAAGTCAATTGCCGAGTGTTAAAAACACATCCATTCGTCTATTTATCAATGGGTTATGTAATCCATGTCGCTACGGGTAGCAGAAAAATAGCGCTCAGGCGCAACTTTGGGGCAAACTCCTCGTTTTTCCGTATTGGCCAAGGCATGCCCATGACTCCCGCGTCGTCTGTCGATGAGAAAAGCTTCCGTAAATTGCTGGGCCGCAACGTGGCACTGCCGTTGGGCGTTGGCGTGCTCAGCGCGGTGTTTTTCGTCGTTCTGATCACCTACCTGTTGTCGGTGATCCAGTGGGTCGAACACACCGACCGGGTAATCAACAATCTCAACGAAACCTCGAAACTGACCGTGGACCTGGAAACCGGCATGCGCGGCTTCCTGATTACCGGTGACGAGCATTTCCTCGACCCGTACGAAGTGGCCAAGCCGCGGATCATTTCCGACTTGCGCAACTTGCAGGCACTGGTGGCGGACAATCCGGAGCAGGTGGACCGGCTCAAGCGTCTGGAATCGTTGCAACAGGCGTGGAACACCTACGCCCAGTCGATGATTGACATGCAGCGGCAAAACGGCGATTACCGCACCGCCGTGAAAGCCGGGCGTGGCAAGAGCCTGACGGACGAGATTCGCAAGGAGTACGACCGGGCGGTGGCGATGGAGCAACAGTTCCGCATCACCCGCAATGAAGACGTTACCCGCACCACGATCATCAGCGTCACCTTGTACCTGGTGTTTGTGCTCGGCCTGAGTGGCTTCCTGGCGTATGTCGGCCGAAAGAATCTTCTAGAACTTTCAAACAGTTACAGCGAAAACCTGATGTCGCAGCAGAGGATCGCCAAGCGCCTCGAGCAGCAAGCCTGGTTGCGCAACGGCCAGACCGAGCTGGCCGAGCAGGTCCTTGGCCAACTGACGCTGAACCTGCTGGGGCGCAACATTTTGCAGTTCTTTGCCCAGTACATGGGCTCGGCGGTGGCGGCGTTGTACGTGCGTGAAGAGCACGGCGGCCTCACACGCGTGGCTACCTATGGCTTCTCCCGCGAGCAGGAGCAGCAGGAACAGTCGATCTACAACGACGAACGCATCGTCGGCCAATCGGCCCGGCAGGACCGCCTGATTCGCCTGGACGATGTGCCGGTGGATTACTTCAAGGTCAGTTCCGGCCTCGGCGAAGGTGCGACCCGCAGCGTGCTGGTGGTACCGACCAGCGATGATGGTCGGGTCAACGGGGTGATCGAACTGGGTTTCCTGCGTGCACTCGATGACCGTGATGTCGAACTGCTGGAGTTGATTGCCGACAACATCGGCACCTCCATCGAAGCCGCGCGTTATCGCCAGCGCCTGCAAGAAGTGCTGGCCGAAACCCAGCAGCTCAATGAAGAGCTGCAAGTGCAGCAGGAAGAGCTCAAGACCGCCAACGAAGAGCTCGAAGAACAGTCGCGCATCCTCAAGGAGTCCCAGGCCCACCTGGAAACCCAACAGGCGGAGCTGGAGCAGACCAACGAACAATTGGCCGAACAGACCCAGACCCTGGCCGAGCAGCGCGATGCCATGGACCAGAAGAACGTCCAGCTCAACCGCGTACAGATCGAGCTGGAAGAGCGCGCCGACGAGTTGCAGCGCTCCAGCAAGTACAAGTCCGAATTCCTCGCCAACATGTCCCACGAGCTGCGCACGCCGCTGAACAGCTCGTTGATCCTGGCCAAGTTGCTGGCGGAGAACCCCCAGGAAAACCTCAGCGCCGAACAGGTCAAGTTCGCCGAGTCGATCTACTCGGCCGGTAACGACTTGCTCAACCTGATCAATGACATCCTCGATATCTCCAAGGTCGAAGCCGGCAAGCTGGAAATGCGCCCGGAGAACACCAGCGTTGCGCGCCTGGTGGATGGGCTGCGCGGCATGTTCGAGCCGCTGGCGGACGACCGCAAGCTCGGGTTCCAGGTGGAGGTGCAGGAAGGCTCGCCACACATGCTGTTCACCGACCGCCAGCGCCTGGAGCAGATTCTGAAGAACCTGCTGTCCAACGCCATCAAGTTCACCGAGAAAGGTGAGGTCAGCCTGTCGGTATCCCGGGCACCGGGGGAGGGCATCGCCTTTACCGTACGCGACTCGGGGATTGGCATCGCCCCGGACCAGCAGGAAAGCATCTTCGAGGCCTTCCGCCAGGCCGATGGCACCACCAACCGTCGTTACGGCGGCACCGGCCTGGGCCTGTCGATTTCCCGGGACCTGGCGAACCTGCTGGGCGGCTATATCAGCGTCACCAGCGAACCTGGCCAGGGCAGTATCTTTACCCTGGTGGTGCCTGAGCACTATGTAGAGCGTGACGAAGACACCCCGGCGCTGGAACAGCCGCGCGCGGTAGTCCCTGTGCCTGCACCGGCGCCGATCAAGGTGTCGCCGATGCCGATCGCCCACGAAGCGCAGATCCCGCGCTTTATCGATGACCGCGACAAGGCTCCGTTCGCCACGCGTTGCATCCTGGTGGTGGAAGATGAGCCCAACTTTGCCCGCATCCTCTTCGACCTCGCCCATGAACTGGGTTACCACTGCCTGGTGGCCCATGGCGCAGACGAAGGCTACGCCCTGGCGGAACAGTACATTCCCGACGCGATCCTGCTGGACATGCGCCTGCCGGACCATTCCGGCCTGACCGTGCTGCAACGGCTCAAGGAACATGCCGGGACCCGCCATATCCCGGTGCACGTGATTTCCGTGGAAGACCGCGTCGAAGCCGCCATGCACATGGGCGCCGTGGGCTATGCAGTCAAGCCGACCACCCGCGAAGAGCTCAAGGATGTGTTCGCCCGCCTGGAAGCCAAGCTGACGCAGAAGGTCAAGCGTGTGCTGCTGGTGGAAGACGATGACCTTCAGCGAGACAGCATTGCCCGCCTGATCGGCGACGATGATATCGAGATCACCGCCGTAGGCTTCGCCCAGGAGGCCCTGGACCTGCTGCGCACCCACATCTACGACTGCATGATCATCGACCTCAAGCTGCCGGACATGCACGGCAACGAGCTGCTCAAGCGCATGTCCATCGAGGACATCTGCTCGTTCCCGCCGGTGATCGTCTACACCGGGCGCAACCTGACCCGCGATGAAGAGGCCGAACTGCGCAAGTATTCGCGCTCGATCATCATCAAGGGCGCGCGTTCCCCCGAGCGCCTGCTGGACGAGGTGACACTCTTTCTGCACAAAGTCGAATCGCAGTTGTCCCATGAACGCCAGACAATGCTCAGGACTGCCCGCAGCCGCGACAAGGTGTTCGAGGGCCGCAAGATCCTGCTGGTGGATGACGATGTACGCAATATCTTCGCCCTGACCAGTGCCCTGGAGCACAAGGGCGCGATTGTCGTGATCGGCCGTAATGGCCGCGAGGCGATCGAGAAACTCAATGAAGTCGATGACATCGACCTGGTACTGATGGACGTGATGATGCCGGAGATGGACGGGTACGAGGCCACCGCCTTGATCCGCCAGGACCCGCGCTGGCGCAAGCTGCCGATCATCGCGGTGACGGCCAAGGCCATGAAGGACGATCAGGAGCGCTGCCTGGCGGCAGGCTCCAACGATTACCTGGCCAAGCCCATCGACCTGGACCGGTTGTTTTCATTGATTCGCGTGTGGCTACCCAAGATGGAACGGATTTAATTGGAACGAAGCACTGACATCGAACTGCGCTTGTTGATTGAGGCGATTTACCTCAAGTACAGCTACGACTTTCGCGACTACTCCGGCGCTTCGGTCAAACGCCGCGTGGCCCATGCGTTGCGTCAGTTCGACTGCGCCACCATCTCGGCCTTGCAGGAACGGGTGCTGCATGACCCGACGGCGTTCATGCAGTTGCTGCAGTTCCTGACGATTCCGGTCAGCGAAATGTTTCGCGACCCCTCGCACTTCCTGGCGATTCGCAAGGAAGTGGTGCCGCTGCTCAAGACCTACCCGTCGATCAAGATCTGGATCGCGGGCTGCAGTACCGGGGAGGAGGTGTATTCCATGGCCATCCTGTTGCGTGAGGAAGGCCTGCTGGAACGCACCATCATCTACGCCACCGACATCAACCCCCGGTCCCTGGAAAAAGCCAAGCAGGGGATCTTTTCCCTCGAGAACATCCGCGCCTATACCCACAACTACCAGCAGGCCGGTGGCCAGCGTTCGTTTGCCGATTACTACACGGCGGCTTACGATCATGCGATCTTCGACAAGACCCTGCGGGAGAACGTGACGTTTGCCGATCACAGCCTGGCGACCGATAGCGTGTTTTCCGAAACTCAATTAATTTCCTGTCGCAACGTATTGATTTACTTCAATAAAAAGTTGCAGGATCGGGCGTTTGGACTGTTCCATGAGTCGCTGTGTCACCGCGGCTTCCTGGTGCTGGGCAGCAAGGAAACCCTGGATTTTTCCGCCTACAGCAAACAGTTCGAACCCCTGGTCAAGCAAGAACGGATCTACCGAAAATTATGAATGAAGCTACTGCCAGCCCGGTATCCGGGATCGAGGCCATTGTGATCGGCGCTTCCGCAGGCGGTGTCGAGGCATTGCTGAGCATTTTTGGCGAGCTGCCGGCGAGCTTCGGCCTGCCGATCATTACCGTGCTGCATTTGCCCGACGAGCGCCGCAGCCAGTTGGCGGAAGTGTTTGACCGTCGCGTATCGATGAAGGTGGTGGAAGCGCGGGACAAGGAAGTGATCCAGCCCGGTACCCTGTATTTTGCCGGCCCCGGTTATCACCTGTCGGTGGAGCACGACCGCAGCCTGTCACTGAGCCAGGAGGACCGCGTGCACCATTCCCGCCCGGCAATCGACTACCTGTTTGATTCAGCCGCCGATGTCTACGGCAAGGGCTTGCTGGCGATTTTGCTGACGGGGGCCAACCAGGACGGCGCCCGGGGCCTGGCCCACGTCAAGCAGAGCGGCGGTACCACGGTGGTGCAGGACCCTTTGGAGGCGCGCGTCGCCGTGATGCCCCGGGCCGCCCTGGCGCTGCATGAACCTGACCATATCCTCACCTTGAGCCGCATCGGCACCTTGCTGGCTTCCCTGGAATCCTCCCCATGTTAAGTACTGTCCAGGCCAAACTGCTGATCGTCGACGATCTGCCGGAAAACCTGCTGGCCCTTGAAGCGCTGATCAAGCGCGAGGACCGCCAGGTCTATAAGGCATTGAGCGCCGACGAGGCCTTGTCGCTGCTGCTGGAGCACGAGTTCGCCATGGCCATTCTCGACGTGCAGATGCCTGGCATGAACGGCTTCGAGCTGGCCGAGCTGATGCGCGGCACCGAAAAGACCAAGAACATTCCCATCGTGTTTGTCAGCGCTGCCGGCCGTGAGCTCAACTATGCGTTCAAGGGCTACGAAAGCGGCGCCGTGGATTTCCTGCACAAGCCGCTGGATATCCACGCGGTCAAGAGCAAGGTCAACGTATTCGTTGACCTGTACCGCCAGAGCAAGGCGATGAAGCAGCAGGTTGAAGCCCTGGAGCAAAGCCGGCGCGAGCAGGAAGCCTTGCTCACGCGCTTGCAGGCCACCCAGGCCGAACTGGAGCAGGCCGTGCGCATGCGCGATGACTTCATGTCGATCGTCGCCCACGAAGTGCGCACGCCCCTCAACGGGCTGATCCTGGAAACCCAGCTGCGCAAGATGCACCTTGCCCGGGACAACGCCGCGGCGTTTACCCTTGACAAGATGCACGCCATGGTCGACCGCGATGAGCGGCAGATCCAGAGCCTGATCCGCCTGATCGAAGACATGCTCGACGTGTCGCGCATTCGCACGGGCAAGCTGTCAATTCGCCCCGGTCGCTTTGACCTCACGCAACTGGTGCACAACCTGCTGGAAAATTTTGCGCCGCAGGTGGCGGCGGCGGAGTCTTCGGTGGCCTGGGTCCAGGAAGGGCCGGTGGTAGGCAACTGGGATGAATTCCGTATCGAACAGGTGGTGTCCAACCTGTTGACCAACGCCTTGCGCTACGGGGCCAAGAGCCCGGTGGAAGTGCGGGTGTACGCCGAGCATGGCGAAGCACGGGTAGAAGTACGTGACCACGGGATCGGCATCAGCGAAGACAACCAGAAGCGTATTTTCCAGCAGTTCGAGCGCGTGTCGGCCAACCATGCCGTGGCGGGCCTGGGCCTGGGGTTGTTTATCTCCGAGCAGATTATCGCGGCCCACGGCGGGACCATTGAAGTGGAAAGCCGGATAGGCGAGGGCGCGTTGTTCCGCGTCTGCCTGCCCCTGGAGGCCGGGGCATGAAATCAATCGCAAATCCGACGCAACCTCTGCGTGACCCCATGGTCGTATCAGCAGCAATTGACCGGACAAAGGCTTCCCATGAGTGAAGATGCACAAGATGTTGTACTGATCGTCGAAGATGACGAATCGATTATGTTTGTGTTGGGCGAGTACCTGGCGGGCCTGGGGTATCGGGTGTTGAAGGCGATTGACGGTGAGCAGGCGTTTGAAATCCTGGCCACCAAGCCGCACCTGGACCTGATGGTGACCGACTACCGCCTGCCTGGCGGCATTTCCGGGGTGCAGATCGCCGAGCCTGCGATCAAGCTGCGACCGGAATTGAAAGTGATCTTCATCAGCGGTTATCCGCAGGAGATTCTCGACTGCAACAGCCCGATCACGCGCAATGCGCCGATCCTGGCCAAACCGTTTGACCTGGATACGTTGCAGGAACATATCCAGCGGCTGTTGGCTTAACGTCTTGAGAAGAGGGAGCACACTCCCTCTTCAAGCCTTGATCATCTCCCTCACCTTTGCCGTCAACAGATCAAAGGTGAACGGCTTGGTGATCATCTGCATGCCCGGGTCCAGAAAACCGCCCCGTACAGCCGCATGCTCTGCATAGCCGGTAATAAACAACACCTTCAACTCGGGCCGCACCTGCCGGCCGATCTCCGCCAGTTGCCGGCCGTTCATGCCGGGCAGGCCAACGTCGCTGATCAGCAGGTCAATGCGCTGGCTGGACTCGATGATCGGCATGGCACTGTCGGCATCACCGGCTTCGACGAAGGCATAGCCCAGTTCACTCAGCACGGCGCTGACCAGCACCCGCACGGCCGGGTCGTCCTCGACGATCAGCACGGTCTCGCCGGCATTGGCGAACGGCAGCAATGCCGGGTTGAGCGGTTCATCTGCAATGACCTCGCCGACATACCTCGGCAGGAACAGGCTGACGGTGGTGCCTTGGCCCACCACACTGTGGATCGACACATGCCCGTGGGATTGGCGCGCAAACCCGTAGATCATCGACAACCCCAGCCCGGTGCCCTGGCCGATGGGTTTGGTGGTGAAGAACGGGTCAAATGCACGGCTGATCACGCTCTCGGGCATGCCGCAGCCGGTGTCGCTGACGCTCAGTTCCACATAGTCGCCAGGGGTGAGGGTGCCGTAGGCTGCGGTAAACACACTGTCGAGGTGGCGGTTGGTGGTTTCCACCACCAGTTTGCCGCCGTTGGGCATTGCATCCCGGGCATTGATGGCGAGGTTGAGCAGGGCGCTTTCCAGCTGGTTGGGGTCGGCTTCGGCGGTCCAGAGTTGCTCGGTCAGGCGGATATCCAGGGCAATGCTTTCATTCAGGCTGCGTTGTAGCAGCTCACCCATCGAACTCACCAATTGATTGATCTGTACCGGTTTTGAATCCAGCGACTGGCGACGGGAAAACGCCAGCAAGCGGTGGGTCAGGGCGGCCGCGCGGTTGGCTGAAGTGACACCCAGGTCGATCAGGCTGTCGAGGTCTTCGGTGCGGCCCCGAGCCACGCGCCTGCGCAGCAGTTCCAGGCTGCCGATGATGCCGGTCAGCATGTTGTTGAAGTCATGGGCGATGCCGCCGGTCAATTGGCCGACGGCTTCCATTTTCTGTGACTGGCGCAACGCTTCTTCGTTATTGCGCAACTGCGCCGTGCGTTCTTCCACCTGTTGCTCAAGGGTTTCCAGGGTGCTTTGCAGGCGCTGTTCGCTCTGGCTCAGGTCGATCAGCCGGTCGCGGGCCTCGTATTGCCGACGACGTCCGCGCAGCGCCGTGGTCACGAGGCTGATCAGGGTGATCGGGTGGAACGGGCGCTCCAGGAACGTCACGTTGCCCAGCAAGGTGCTCAGGTGCGACGAGCCATTCTGTTCGCTGCCGCCGTGGTGCGTCATCAGCACAATCGGCAGGTCTGACCACGCCGGTTGTTGATGCAGGTGCGTGAGCAGCGGTTCCAGGTCGATACCGCGCAGGGCTTCGGCAGCAATGACCAGCAAGCCGGCACCGTGCTCCAGCTCCTCGCAGAGCATCTGCAAATGGCTGGCGATGATGCCGTTGAAACCAGCCTCATTGAGCATCATCAACGCCAGGGAGCTGTCGCGACCCAGGGGCGCCAGAATGATCGCCCGTTCGAAAATGGCCGGCAGGCCACTCATGAACTTTCATCCTTGAGCAGCGGGTTGTCGGTGCCCATGTAGGTCGGTACGCCGCGCAATACACCCTGGAACGCATCAAGCGGTTCGCCGATGGTCATGCCACGACTGCCGATGCGGTATTCGCGAATGGTCGATTCGTGGCTGCCGGTGCGTTTCTTGATGATCGAAATCGCACGCCGCACCTTGCCCAGCGCTTCGAAGTAACGCAGCAGGATCACGGTGTCGGCCAGATAGGTAATGTCCACCGGCGCCTGCATGTCGCCCACCAGCCCGTGCTGGGCGACGGTCATGAAGGTCGCAGCGCCACGGCGGTTGAGGTACAGCAGCAGTTCGTGCATGTGCAGGATCAACGCGTTCTCTTCCGGCATCGCGGCCTGATAGCCATTGACGCTGTCGATCACCACGGTCTTGATCCCGCGTTCGTCCACACAGCGGCGCACCCGATGGGAGAACTCGCCGGGGGACAACTCGGCGGCGTCTACCTGTTCGATCAGCAGGTTGCCGGTGGCTTGCAGGGCCTCCAGGTCGATGCCCATGTTCTTCATGCGCTCGAACAGCAGGCCCAGCTCTTCGTCAAAAATGAACAGCGCGGCTTTTTCGCCCCGGGAGACGGCTGCCGCGGCAAAGATCATCGAGATCAGCGATTTGCCGGTACCGGCCGGGCCCAGGATCAAGGTGCTGGAACCTGTCTCGATCCCGCCGCCCAACAGGGCGTCCATCTCGCGGATGCCGCTGGTAAGGGTCTGGCGGTTGTAGCCGCCACGGTGCTCGGCTGCCACGAGGCGCGGGAACACATGTACGCCGTCTTCCATGATGGTGAAGTCGTGAAAACCGCCACGGTACTTCTGGCCACGGTACTTCACGATCCGCACGCGGCGGCGCTCGGCACCGTAGTTGGGGGTCAGTTCTTCCAGGCGAATCACACCGTGGGCCACGCTGTGTACGGTCTTGTCGAGGGACTCGGTGGTCAGGTCGTCCAGCAGCAGCACGGTGGCGTCGTAACGCACGAAGTAGTGCTTGATCGCCAGGATCTGCCGGCGATAGCGCAGGGAGCTTTGCGCCAGCAGGCGGATTTCCGAAAGGCTGTCGATCACGACGCGGGTAGGCTTGACCCGTTCCACCACTTCGAAAATCTGCCGGGTGGCTTCGCCCAGCTCAAGGTCCGAGGAATACAGGAGGCTTTGCTGGTGCTCGGCGTTGAGCAGGCTTTCGGGGGGAGTCAGTTCAAAGATGTGAATGTGTTCGTCCAGGTCCCAACCATGGGACTTGGCACCCTGGCGCAACTCGCGCTCGGTTTCCGACAGGGTGATGTACAGCGATCGTTCGCCGTTTTTTGCGCCGGCCTGGAGGAAATGCAGGGCCACGGTGGTTTTACCGGTGCCGGGTTCACCTTCCAGCAGGAACAAATGGCTACGGGAAAGCCCTCCGGCAAGAATGTCGTCCAGACCTTCAATACCGGTGGCCGCCTTTGCTGTGAACAGCTCTTTGGATGTAGACAAGAAGTGCCCTCGGGTCACAAATAAGTAGTCGGCAGCGCCGTCTGGGGCGCGCCATATTTACTTGACCTTGGCGCCGTGTGGCGGTTCAACGTTTTGTATCAAATACCGCTTTTACAGGCCCTGTTGCAGCGCCGGGTCGTCCGGATTCTGCTGTTCAAGCTGTGCCAGCAGCACCTGCACATTCTGCAACTGGCCGGTTTCCTTCCAGTAATTGACCAGCAGCACCCTGGCTTTGCGATTGGCCGGGTTGCGCTGGATGATTTCTTCCAGCTGGCGCTGGGCGGCCTCCAGTTCCTGCTGGGCGTGCAGGGTGGTGGCCAGGTCGTAGCGGTAATCCTGGTTGTTCGGTTCGAGCTCCACCGCCCGGGACAGGCTGAGCAGGGCAAAGGCGCGCTCGCCATGGTGCAGCAGCCACATGCCCAGGGCATGTTGCAGGTAGGCCGAATCGGGGTGGGCCTGCAACTGTTTGGCCAGGAGTTGGCGGGACTCGTCGACCTTGCCCTGCTTGTCCAGCAGTTCAATTTGCGCGACCACGGCTTGCAGGTTGTCCGGTTGCAGGCGCATCGCCTGCTCCAGGGCGTTTTGTGCGTCGGGCAGCAGCGCGCTGTGAATGTACAGGCGTGCCAGCTGGATCCAGCCTTCGGGGCTTTCGGGTTGGCCCTTGAGCAGCTTTACGTATTCGTCGAGCACTTGCTGCAACGGGCCGAAGTACAGGCCCAGGGTATCCGGGGACAGCCCGAGCAAGGCATTGGCCGCGGCAAACCTGACGCTTTGCTCGGGGTCATCCAGCAGTGGCCCGAGCAACAGCGTGCGCTGGCCGCTGGGCACCAGGCCGACAATGCTGTGAATCGCCGCCTCGCGCACCATTGGCGCGTCGTTGGCCAGGTCCTTGTCCGCCAGCTTGAGGGCCTGGGGGCTGGGGTAGTTGGGCAGTTCGGCATGCAGGGCGGCGCGGCGCACATCGGAGAGGTCCGGGCGGCCCAACTGTTGATACAGCACCCGGGCAGCGCCGGGTTCACCGTTGTGCGCCTGTTTCAAGGCCTTGGCGTAACCATGGGCGATGGCCGGGGGTACCACCACCGGCGTGGTGCGGGTGAAATACCAGGTGATCAGCACAATAAACAACAGGGCGCACAGGCCGACGATGGAGTAATGGCGTGACTTTGACATGCAGGCGTCCGAAAGCTGGGCAGCTAGTGCAAAGCCATCAGCTTCGGTCAGGTTATCGCGAGTGTCAAACCCGCATCACGTCAGCACGAACTCAATCGGCTCAAGGGCCGGCGGCAGCGTGGTTTCGCCGAGGGCGGCGAGAATCTCGCGCTCCAGGGTGCGCACGATGGCGTTGCAGGGCAGGTCGTTTTCGTCGAAGCCGAACGGGTCTTCGAGGTCGTCGCCGATTTCGTCCAGGCCGAAGAAGGTGTAGCTGACGATGGCGGTGAACACCGGGGTCAGCCAGCCCAGCGGCTCGGCCATGGCGAAGGGCAGCAGGATGCAGAACAGGTAGATGGTGCGGTGCAGCAGCAAGGTGTAGGGGAAGGGCAGCGGGGTGTGTTTGATCCGCTCGCAGGAGGCCTGGACCTGGCTCAGGCCGTACAGCCGGGTTTCCAGTTGGGTGTAGCGCCAGTCGCTGATGTGGCCCTGTTCGGCGAGGTTCGAGCAGCGGGCGCCGAGGTCTTGCAGGATGCTGTCGGGCAGGTTCGGGTGGCCGGGTTCTGGGTTGGCCCACGGTTTGATCGCCTGGCTTTCGTCTTCCAGGCGCAGGCGGGCGATCAGGCCATGGGCGAAACCGCACAGGCTGCGCAGGACGTGTTTGCGTTCGGCAGGGTTGAGGACCTGGGTTTCGCGGATCAGTGAGCGGATCTCGATGATCATCTGGCCCAGTTGTTTGCGGCCTTCCCACCAGCGGTCGTAGCAGGCGTTGTTGCGAAAGCTCATGAAGATGGACAGTGACAGCCCCAGCAGTGTGAAAGGTGTGGCGTTGACCTTGGAGAAATAGGCCGGGTGCAGGGTTTCTACCAGCACGATGACTGAGGCCAGAAGGGTGACCAGCAGGCTACGCAGGGCGATGCGTTTGGCGATCGAGCCCTTGAGGGAGAACAGGATGCCGAGCAGGTTGGGTTTGGGACGGACGATCATGGGCGGGCTTCTTGGGTGGCGCAGGCTGTCAGGTTAGAAGCATGTTTGCGTTGCGTCCAATTGCTTGGGCTGACTGGGTGATTGGTGGGGTCTATCGGGATTGAGTACATATCCGTTTTTTCGGTGACCAGAGCGAAAGCAGATCTGCTTTTCTGTGGGAGCGGGCTTGCTCGTGAAAAACCTGAGGGCGCCGCGTTCATCCAGAATGCCAGCGTCATCGTTAACGACCTTC
>NZ_JACAQY010000040.1:0-164223 GCF_013386835.1 Pseudomonas sp. IPO3774 | reverse complement strand
TTTGCGCTTTTCAAAAGTGAGCCGCTGTAAGAGCGGAACCAATACAAGCTATCACCCAAAAAACGGATATACACACACCAGACAGCGCCCCCCATTGGCCAAACCAGTCAACCAAGTTGAAAGCTTTGACCATTGCCCACCCACCGCTCTAGAGCGACTATTTCACCGGTCTACGTACCCATCCTGAAAATAAAAAACACACAGGGATTTGAAGCGATGCGTGATTACTCGGCTGCCACCACCCAGTTCAACTACCAACACACCGTCGACGCTGCCTTGTCGGGCAACCTGCAGGCCCTCAACGCCTGCGTCGAATGCTGCGACCGCCACGCATTACCTGGCCGCATCGCACTGTTCTGGGAGGGCAAGGACGGCCGCAGCGCCACGTCCACCTTCACCCAGCTGCAAGACCAGGCCGCACGCTTCGCCAACTTCCTCCTGGCCCAGGGCGTCAATCGCGGCGACAAGGTGGCAGGCCTCCTGCCACGCACCGCCGAGCTGCTGGTGGTCGTCCTCGCCACCTGGCGCATCGGCGCGGTCTATCAGCCGCTGTTCACCGCCTTCGGCCCCAAGGCCATCGAACACCGCCTGAACAGCTCCGGCGCCGCGCTGGTGGTGGCCGATGCAGTAAACCGTCCCAAACTGACGGAAGTGGCCGACTGCCCGACCATCGTCACCGTCGCCGGCCCCAACGGCGAAGGCATCGTGCGCGGCGATTTCAGCTTCTGGGCCGAGCTGCCCAACTATTCCAACCTCTGCGAACCCGTATTGCTGGGCGCCGACGACCCGTTCCTGCTGATGTTCACCTCAGGCACCACCGGCCCGTCGAAAGCCCTGGCCGTGCCGCTCAAGGCAATCGTTGCGTTCCAGAGCTACACCCGCGACGCCGTCGACCTGCGCCCCGAAGACGCATTCTGGAACGTCGCCGACCCGGGCTGGGCCTACGGCATCTATTTCGGCGTGACCGGCCCCTTGTCCATGGGCCACCCGATCACCTTCTACGATGGCCCGTTCACCCTCGAAAGCACGTGCCGTGTCATCAACAAATACGGGATTACCAACCTCACCGGTTCGCCCACCGCCTACCGCCTGCTGATCGCCGGGGGTGAGCAGTTCGCCAAGTCGATCAAGGGCAAGCTGCGTATTGTCAGCAGCGCCGGCGAGCCATTGAACCCGGAAGTGATCCGCTGGTTCGCCGATAACCTCGGCGTGACCATCCACGACCACTACGGCCAGACCGAGCTGGGCATGGTGCTGTGCAATCACCATGGCCTGGAGCATCCGGTGCACGTCGGCTCCGCAGGCTTTGCCTCGCCGGGCCATCGCATCGTGGTGCTGGACGACAACCATCAGGAGCTGCCCGCCGGCCAGCCAGGCATCCTGGCTATCGACCGCGAGCAATCGCTGATGTGCTGGTTTGCCGGTTATGACGGCGTCAAGACCAAGGCCTTCGTCGGCAAGTACTACCTCAGCGGCGATACGGTGGAGCTGAACCCCGATGGCAGCATCAGCTTTGTCGGGCGCAGCGACGATGTGATTACCACTTCCGGCTATCGCGTGGGGCCGTTCGACGTAGAGAGCGCCTTGATCGAGCATCCGGCCGTGGTGGAGGCCGCCGTAGTGGGCAAGCCATGTCCGGAACGCACCGAGATCGTCAAGGCGTTTGTGGTGCTCAGCGAGCAGTACCGCGCCGAGCCGGCCCTGGCCGAAGAGCTGCGCCAGCACGTGCGCAAGCGCCTGGCCGCTCACTCGTACCCGCGGGAAATCGAATTTGTCAGCGAGCTGCCCAAGACCCCGAGCGGCAAGCTGCAACGCTTCATTTTGCGTAATCAGGAAATTGCCAAGGCCCAGGCGGCCACGGCGTGACCCATTCTTCAAGGAA
Source organism: Pseudomonas sp. IPO3774 (assembly GCF_013386835.1). Taxonomy (NCBI): domain Bacteria; kingdom Pseudomonadati; phylum Pseudomonadota; class Gammaproteobacteria; order Pseudomonadales; family Pseudomonadaceae; genus Pseudomonas; species Pseudomonas sp. IPO3774. The sequence continues at coordinate 162,341 of NZ_JACAQY010000040.1, read as the reverse complement.
ACAATGATGCAGATTGAGAACAAGGTTTTTCTGGTCAGCGGTGGCGCTTCAGGCCTCGGCGCGGCAACCGCCGAGATGCTCGTGGCGGCCGGTGCCAAGGTGATGCTGGTGGACCTGAACGCCGACGCAGTGGCCGCCCAGGCGCAAAAGCTCGGCGCGCAGGCCCGCAGCGTAGTCGCCGATATCAGCCAGGAAGCCGCTGCCGAAGCGGCGGTACAGGCCACCGTCGCCGCCTTTGGCGGTTTGCATGGGTTGGTCAACTGTGCCGGTGTGGTGCGGGGCGAGAAAATCCTCGGCAAAAATGGCCCGCACGTGCTGGCCAACTTCGCCCAGGTGATCAACGTCAACCTGATCGGCAGTTTCAACCTGCTGCGCCTGGCTGCAGCGGCTATCGCTGAAACCGAGGCGAATGCCGATGGCGAGCGCGGTGTGATCATCAATACCGCTTCAGTGGCAGCGTTTGACGGCCAGATCGGCCAGGCGGCCTATGCCGCGTCCAAGGGCGCGATTGCCAGCCTGACCCTGCCGGCGGCCCGCGAACTGGCGCGCTACGGGATTCGGGTGATGACCATCGCCCCCGGTATTTTCGAAACTCCGATGATGGCGGGCATGACGCCGCAAGTGCGCGAATCCCTCGCCGCCGGCGTGCCATTCCCGCCGCGCCTGGGCAAGCCGGGCGAGTACGCCGCGCTGGTGCGGCATATCATTGAAAACAGCATGCTCAACGGCGAGGTGATCCGTCTCGACGGGGCCTTGCGCATGGCAGCCAAATAAGGAGATTTTCATGACTGATCCAATCGTTATTGTCAGCGCGGTACGCACCCCGATGGGCGGGTTCCAGGGCGATCTCAAAGGCCTCACCGCTCCGCAACTGGGCGCTGCGGCGATTCGTGCAGCGGTCGAACGCGCCGGTATCGCTTCCGATGCCGTGGATGAAGTGCTGTTCGGCTGCGTGCTGCCCGCCGGCCTCGGCCAGGCGCCGGCACGCCAGGCGGCGCTGGGTGCTGGCCTGGACAAGTCCACGCGCTGCACCACCCTCAACAAGATGTGCGGCTCGGGCATGGAAGCCACGATCCTGGCCCATGACGCGTTGCTGGCCGGCAGCGTGGAGGTGGCCATCGCCGGTGGCATGGAGAGCATGTCCAACGCGCCGTACCTGCTGGACCGCGCCCGCAGCGGCTATCGCATGGGCCACGGCCGGGTGCTCGACCACATGTTCCTCGACGGCCTTGAAGACGCCTACGACAAGGGCCGCCTGATGGGCACCTTTGCCGAGGACTGCGCCGAGCACAACGGCTTTTCCCGCGAGGCCCAGGACGCGTTCGCGATTGCGTCCCTGACCCGTGCGCAACAGGCGATCACCGACGGCAACTTCATCGCCGAAATCGTCCCGGTGCAGGTCACCGTGGGCAAGGAACAGAAAACCATCATCCACGACGAACAGCCGCCGAAAGCCAAGCTGGACAAGATCGCCACCCTGAAGCCGGCCTTCCGTGAAGGCGGTACGGTGACGGCAGCCAACTCCAGTTCGATTTCCGACGGTGCGGCGGCGCTGCTGCTGATGCGCCAGTCCGAAGCGCACAAGCGCGGGCTCAAGCCTCTGGCGGTGATCCATGGCCACGCGGCGTTTGCCGATGAGCCTGGCCTGTTCCCGGTAGCGCCGGTGGGGGCGATCCGCAAGCTGATGAGCAAGACCGGCTGGAACCTCGACGAAGTCGACCTGTTTGAAATCAACGAAGCCTTTGCCGTGGTCAGCCTGGTGACCATGAGCAAGCTGGAGATTCCCCACAGCAAGGTCAACATCCACGGCGGTGCCTGTGCCCTGGGCCATCCGATTGGCGCGTCCGGCGCGCGGATCCTGGTGACCCTGCTTTCGGCCCTGCGCCAGAAAGGCCTCAAGCGCGGCGTTGCAGCGATCTGCATCGGCGGCGGTGAAGCCACGGCCATGGCCGTTGAATGCCTGTACTAAGGAACACCTATGCTGCCGAATGACGAACAACTGCAAATCAGCGAAGCCGCCCGGCAATTTGCCCAGGAACGCCTTAAACCGTTCGCTGCCGAGTGGGACCGCGAGCATCGCTTTCCCAAGGAAGCCATTGGTGAAATGGCCGAGCTGGGCTTTTTCGGCATGCTGGTCCCGGAGCAATGGGGCGGCTGTGATACCGGCTACCTGGCCTACGCCATGGCCCTGGAAGAGATCGCTGCCGGTGACGGCGCCTGCTCGACCATCATGAGCGTGCACAACTCCGTGGGCTGCGTGCCGATCCTCAAGTTCGGCAATGATCAACAGCGCGAGCAGTTCCTCAAGCCCCTGGCCAGTGGTGCGATGCTCGGTGCGTTTGCCTTGACCGAGCCCCAGGCCGGTTCCGACGCCAGCGGCCTGAAAACCCGTGCCCGGCTGGAGGGCGATCACTACGTCTTGAATGGCTGCAAGCAGTTCATCACCTCCGGGCAAAACGCCGGGATCGTGATTGTGTTTGCAGTCACCGATCCGGCTGCCGGCAAACGCGGCATCAGCGCCTTTATCGTGCCCACCGACTCGCCGGGCTACAGCGTCGCGCGGGTCGAGGACAAGCTCGGCCAGCATGCTTCCGACACCTGCCAGATCCTGTTTGAGGATGTGAAGGTGCCGGTGGCCAATCGTTTGGGCGAGGAGGGCGAAGGCTACCGGATCGCCCTGGCCAACCTCGAAGGCGGGCGTGTCGGCATTGCTTCGCAAGCGGTGGGCATGGCGCGGGCGGCATTTGAAGCGGCCCGGGACTACGCCCGCGAGCGGGAAAGCTTTGGCAAGCCGATCATCGAGCACCAGGCCGTGGCCTTCCGCCTGGCGGACATGGCGACGCAAATCGCCGTGGCGCGGCAGATGGTGCATTACGCCGCCGCCCTGCGTGACAGCGGCAAGCCGGCGCTGGTGGAAGCGTCCATGGCCAAGCTGTTTGCTTCGGAAATGGCCGAAAAGGTCTGCTCGGCAGCCTTGCAAACCCTCGGCGGTTACGGTTACCTGAGCGACTTTCCCCTGGAGCGGATCTACCGCGATGTGCGGGTCTGCCAGATTTACGAAGGCACCAGCGATATTCAACGCATGGTCATTTCACGCAATCTCTGAGGAGTCTCTATGAGTTACGAAAGCATTTTGCTGGACGTGCAGGGCCGGGTCGGGCTGATCACCCTCAATCGCCCGCAAGCGCTGAACGCCCTGAACGCGCAACTGGTCAGCGAGCTGAACCAGGCGCTGGACAGCCTGGAAGCCAACCCGGAAATCGGCTGCATCGTGCTAACCGGCTCGAAAAAAGCCTTTGCCGCCGGTGCCGACATCAAGGAAATGGCCGAGCTGACCTACCCGCAGATCTACCTCGACGACCTGTTCAGCGACAGCGATCGCGTGGCCAACCGCCGCAAGCCGATCATCGCGGCGGTCAACGGGTTTGCCCTGGGTGGCGGTTGTGAACTGGCCTTGATGTGCGACTTCATCCTGGCGGGCGACAACGCCAAGTTTGGCCAGCCGGAAATCAACCTCGGCGTGCTGCCGGGCATGGGCGGCACCCAGCGCCTGACCCGCGCCGTGGGCAAGGCCAAGGCCATGGAAATGTGCCTGACCGGGCGCTTTATCGATGCGGTGGAAGCCGAGCGCTGCGGGATCGTCGCGCGCATCGTGCCGGCGGATGAGCTGTTGGACGAAGCATTGAAGGTCGCGACCCTGATCGCCGGCAAGTCGGTGCCCATCAGCATGATGGTCAAGGAAAGCGTGAACCGTGCGTTTGAAGTGAGCCTGTCCGAAGGCGTGCGCTTTGAGCGCCGGGTGTTCCACGCGGCGTTTGCCACGCTGGATCAGAAGGAAGGCATGGCGGCGTTTGTGGCCAAGCGTGCGCCGGAGTTCAAGGACAAGTAAACACTGTCCTGTAACGCTGAGGATCAAAATGTGGGAGCGGGCTTGCTCGCGAAGGCGGTGTTACAGTCACCCGATGTATCGACTGATCCACCGCCTTCGCGAGCAAGCCCGCTCCCACATGGGTTCTGCGAAATACCTGTTACAGCGGGTAGTTTTTCAATTCTCTGGCAATCACCATCCGCTGAATCTCGCTGGTGCCCTCGTAAATCTGGGTAATCCGCGCATCCCGGTAGTAACGCTCCACCGGGTAGTCCTCCAGATAGCCATAACCCCCATGAATCTGCATGGCTGAAGAGCACACCTTCTCGGCCATTTCCGAGGCAAACAGCTTGGCCTGAGAGGCCTCCGACAGGCATGGCTTGCCCGCACTGCGCAATCGGGCGGCGTGCAGGATCAGCAGGCGCGCCGCATTCAGGCGGGTTTGCATGTCGGCCAGCAAGTTGGCCACGCTCTGGTGCTCGATGATCGCCTTGTCGAACTGCACCCGGTCACGGGCATAGGCCAGCGCGGCCTCAAAGGCGGCACGCGCAATACCCAGCGCCTGGGCGGCAATCCCGATGCGTCCGCCTTCGAGGTTGGACAGGGCGATGGCCAGGCCCTTGCCGCGTTCACCCAGCAGGTTGGCTTCCGGTACGGTGCACTGGTTGAGGGTGACGGCACAGGTGTCCGAGGCACGAATGCCCATCTTGTGTTCGGTACGGTCCACCACGAAGCCCGGGGTGTTGGTCGGCACCAGGAACGCCGAGATGCCTTTCTTGCCCAGCTCCGGGTCGGTCACTGCAAACACGATCGCCAGCTTAGCGCGCTTGCCGTTGCTGACAAACTGCTTGGCGCCGTTGATCACCCACTGGCCGTCCCTCAGTTCGGCGCGGGTGCGCAGGTTGTGCGCTTCGGAACCGGCCTGGGGTTCGGTAAGGCAGAAGCAACCGATGGCCTGGCCGCTGGCCAGTTCCGCCAACCAGGTTTCCTTTTGTGCTTGTGAGCCGTAGTTGAGGATTGGCCCGCAACCCACTGAATTATGGATACTCATCAGTGCGCCGGTAGCGCCGTCGCCAGCGGAAATCTCTTCCACTGCCAGGGCGTAGGCCACGTAGTCGACGTAGGTGCCGCCCCATTCTTCAGGCACCACCATGCCCAGCAAACCCAACTCGCCCATCTTGGCGACCAAAGCATCGTCGATCCAGCCGGCCTTTTCCCAAGCCTGGGCGTGGGGGGCGATTTCGCCACGGGCAAAGTCCCGCGCCATGTCGCGGATCATCACTTGTTCTTCTGTAAATTCAATATCTTGCATGACTTAGTTCCCGTTCTTGTCGAAGTCGCGGAAGAAGCTTTCGACATGATCAGCCTCCAACGCCTGCAGGGTTGGAGGGTTCCAGCGAGGGGTTTTGTCCTTGTCGATCAGCAGGGCGCGGACGCCTTCGATCAGGTCGCCACGGGCAAACCATTGGCGATCCAGGTGCAGTTCCAGGGCAAAGCACTGCTCCAGCGGCAGGTGGCGCCCGCGACGCAGCATCTGCAGGGTCACGGCCATGGCCAGGGGGGAGCGCGTCTGCATCAGGCTGGCGGTGGTCAATGCCCAGTCATGGCTGTCGGCGACGGTGACTTGCTGCAATTGCTCGACGATGCTCGGCACGTCCGGCAAGGCAAAGAAGTGATCGATGGCTGGGCGTAGCGCCGCCAGGGGGGCGTCGGGCAATTGTTGCACCGCGAGGCTGGCCAGCAGGCCTTGCAGGTCCTTGAGGGGAGAATCGTGCCATTCCAGGCGGTCCAGGCGCTGGTCGAGGTCGGCGAGCCGGGCGCTGTCGAGGTACCAGTCCGCCAGGCCGCAATACAGGGCGTCGGCGGCACGAATCTGCACGCCGGTCACCCCGAGGTAGATCCCCAGTTCCCCGGGAATGCGCGGCAGGAAATAGCTGCCGCCCACGTCAGGGAAATACCCGATGGCCACCTCGGGCATTGCCAGGCGGCTGCGGTCGGTGACCACCCGCAGGTCGGCGCCTTGCACCAGGCCCATGCCACCGCCAAGGACGAAGCCGTCCATCAGTGCCAGGACCGGTTTGCGATAGTTGTGAATGGCGAGGTCGAGGGCGTATTCCTCGACGAAGAAGTCTTCGTGGAGGGTGTCGCCGCTCTTGAAGCTGTCGTACAGCGAGCGAATGTCGCCGCCGGCGCAGAAGGCTTTTTCACCGGCACCGCGCAACACCACGGCATGCACCTGGGGATCCTCCGCCCACGCCTGCAAATGCCGGCTGAGGCTGCGGACCATGTCCAGGGTGAGGGCGTTAAGGCCTGCGGGGCGATTGAGGGTCAGGTGGCCAATATGGTTGCGTACGTGCGCCAGGACCTCGTCTTGCACAATCCCGGCGCTGCTTGCCTCGGATGAAACCTGAGCAGTCATCTCTAACTCCCTGCTTTTATTGTTCTTTATCAAGATGTTCGCGGGCGAACCATCTCGCGATCGTACCAGTGCAAATTTGCCCAGTACAAGTCGGAATCATGCAGGTCGTTTTTGCATTTTTGCCTTATGGAGGAGGCTGGCCCTGGTGCTGGAAAACCGCGCCGATGGTGCGCCGCCGGGCATACCGCTCGCTGGCCTGGATCAGCTCTTCCAGTTCCTGCGGGGTAACGTCCAGGAACTGCTCGCGCTCGGCGAGGGCCTGCTTGAGGTCCTCGGCGCTGATCCCGGGGTTTTCGGTGGCCATTGGCATAAAGATCGGCGCAGCCGGTTCGCGGGTGCCCTTGGGGTAACGCGTGCGCGTGGCGTTGTTGTAGGCCAGCGCGCAGGCCAACAAGGCTGTGGCTCCCAGCATGACTGCGGCAAGTTCGTGCCAGCCCATGGCAATCGAGGCTGGGTCAGCCAGCACCAGGCTCATGGCCAGGCCGCCCGCCGGTGGATGCAGGCAGCGCAGCCAGCAGATCAGGATCACGGTCATCCCGGCAGCCAGGCATGCGCTGCCCAGCGTTCGGCCCAATACCCGGGCCACCAGCAGCGCAACAATCCCGGCACACAGGTAGCTGCCGATGATCGACCAGGGCTGGGCCAGCGCGCCGGAGGATACGGCAAACAGCAGCACCGCCGAGGCTCCCAGCGGGCCTATCAGGTGCAGGGCCACCTCGGTGCCGAACACCTGGGCGCACACCCAGACGCTGAACAGTGTGCCCAGGGCCATGCCGATGGCGGCACGACTCCATTCGGCAGGGCGGGTATTGATGGCAGCGGGTAACCAGCGAGCGAGCATTGACAGACGATCCGTGAAAAGCGGGCGAAAAAAAAGGCTTGCCTGGTTTCCCGGAAAAGCCCTTTAAAGAAGTTCCTGCATTTGGGGGAGGAACCTGCGCAGTGTGCCAATCGATGAAGACTGCTGCCAATGCATATTAATGCAGGTCAAGTGCAGTATTTTTGCAGTAAAACGTGTCAGCCAAACGGTATCAGGCGGGTTGGCGGTGGCATGGGGTTGCTGATCTTGCCCAGCACACGGTCATCGGTTTCCTCGTTGATCAGCAGGTTTTGTACATTTTCCCGCAGCGATGGATTGTTGGCCAATGGCCCCTTGAGCACCACCAGTGCATCACGCAGTTCCATCAGCCGATCCAGTTTTGGCAGCGGGATGTAACCCGCATTGACTCTGTCGCGGGACAAAGGCGCGACAGCGTCAGAGGTTGAGGGGGCGGGCAATCGACGGTCGGACACAAAACATTCCTCTAAATGAAATAAACGGCAGCGCTGAATGCTGTTTAAAAGGTCTTTATTGTTATTTCGACTGTTCGTTTAAGCGGGGCATGTCTTGATTGATGGCTTGCTGCTACGTTCGTCGAGTTTCTTTCGAAAGTAACAGGAATGCCTTACACCGCACCTTTGGAACTTCTGAAAATAGTTAAAAGGTATTAAATAATTAACTCGCTTGGCAGGCGAGTCTACAGTCGAGGGCTAGGGGCGGGAAGAGGGCGTCTTATCGGTAGCAGCGTATAGATGCGTAGGATGTTTCTCGATAGTTGCTACGCTAAAAGTTTCGAAGTTGAAGGGGCAAAGAAGTTTCTTACATACACTTGGATTTATAACTACTGAATGTACTGGCGCGGGATAAGCGGTTGGTTCCGCTTATCCCGCGCCCTGTATCAAGGTTGTGCGGGTTTGATCAAATGCAGCAGTACGTAGGGGTTCTTGTCGAACTGGCCGGTCAGTACCGGCTGCAGTGAACGAAAACGCGGGTCGCTCAACGCTTCATAGTCCGACTGGCTCATGATCAGCCATGCAGGAGCCTGGATCGGCGCCAGGTCGGCAGGCAACTGGGTAAACAACGGCACCCGGTCGCAATCGAGGTTGACCATGAACTTGATGGCTTTTGCGTCCTTGCCGAGTGCGTGTAATACCAGCGGCGCCGGTTGTTGCTGGGTCAGCGCATGGGCCTGGAGGGTAAAGGTGCGCGTGTCATACAACCGGCGCTCCAGCGGCTCGACCATCACGATATACGCCAGCCACACCGCCAATACCGCGGCGAAGGCCGGGCCCACGTAGCGAAGCCGCCGGTTGAACAGCAAGCCCAGTGCCAGCACCTGGATCGCGATCAGGATCCCGAACACCGGATTGAGGCTGCCAATCTGCTCGGGGAAGCGGTGACGCGCCACGAACAAGCCTGCGATCAGCAGCCCCGGAATGACCGTCCACAACCCCAGCATCAGCCAGCGCAGCCCGGCGAACAGTCTGCCTCGCGACACCTGGAATGGATACGCGGCGATGATTGCTGCCAGGGGCAGCATCGGCAGCACATAGCGCGCTTTTTTCGCCTGGGGCACCGACAAGCCGATCATCACGATCAAGCCGGCGGCGAGGCAGTACAGCACCAGTTTCAGCGCCGGGCCCTTGTCCTCGCGGCCACTGGCGACTATCGCAATCAGCGCGAGTATTGCCAACGGATACGCCGGCGCATAGTTGCCCAGCGAACTGCTGAAGTAATACAGCGCGCTGCCGGAGCCTTCGGTGCCGTCCATGCGACCCAGGAACTGCATGCGGATCACGTCCTGCATGAACGTTTCACCGCCACTGAGCTTGGCCAGCAGCAGCAGCAGGCCCACGCACGCCGCCAGTAACGCCAACGCCAGCAGGCCGAAACTGAACAGCTGGCGCCATTGCCGATTGATCAGGTAATAGCTGCACAGCATGCCGGTGGGGATCACCAGGCCGATCGGCCCACGGATCGCGAACCCCACGATCAGCAGCGCAAACAGCCAGTGCAGGCGCTTGCCGGCGCCGAAGTGGTCGTGGGCGTAACCCAGGTAGAAGACTGTCAGGGCCACTGCCGCCAGCATCTGGTCGAGGGACACCGCGCGGGTTTCGCTGATGAAGGTACTGCTGAGCAGCATCACCGCGATGCTCAGCAGTGCCCAGCGCCGGGAGTAGGGCGCGGTCAGCCGGTAGAGCAGCACCACGATCAGTGCCGAAGCGATGGCCGTGGGCAGCCAGGCCGTCAGGCTGGTGACCTGCCCCAGGGGCACCGACAGCAGCCAGGTCAGCAGCGTCGAGGTGGCCAGGTAATCGGCATAAGGTTGCCCGTACGTGGTCGGGAAGAACCCCGGCCCGTGGCGCAGCATCTCCTGGGCGAACAGCACGAAGCGCGAGTCAAAGCCGATGATTGCCTGGTTCCAGTTGCCCGCGACAAACAGGATCAGGGCCAGCAGCCCCAGGATCCATGAGTGTCGGCGGATCGTCGGGCTGAGCAGGGGCCGATGAGCTTTGTCCACGTCTCAGGCTTCCTCGGCCTGAGGCGCCCAGTTTTGCTGGGGGATCGGCAAGTTGCAGGAATCGCCGCGGCCCATCGGGAAGTACTGGATGCCTTTGCGTGCCAGGCGTTCGCCGTCGTACAGGTTGCGGCCGTCGAAGATCACCGGGGTTTTCAGGCGTTGCTGGATCAGGTCGAAGTCCGGTGCCTTGAACTGTTGCCATTCTGTGCAGATGATCAAGGCGTCAGAGCCACTCAGGGTGGATTCCGGGGTGCCCATCAGCATCAGGCGCGGGTCATCACCGTAGATGCGCTGGGTTTCCTGCATGGCTTCCGGGTCAAACGCACGTACATTGGCGCCGGCGGCCCACAAGGCTTCCATCAGCACCCGGCTTGGCGCATCGCGCATGTCGTCGGTGTTGGGCTTGAACGCCAGGCCCCACAAGGCGAAGGTCTTGCCGCGCAGGTCGCCCTTGAAGAATGCATTGGCACGTTCGAACAGCTTGCTCTTCTGGCGCTGGTTGATGGCTTCCACGGCTTCCAGCAGGTCGCTGGAGCAGTTGGCGGCCTTGGCGCTGTGGATCAGGGCGCGCATGTCCTTGGGGAAACAAGAGCCGCCATAACCGCAACCTGGGTAGATGAAGTGGTAGCCGATACGCGAGTCGGCACCAATGCCCAGGCGCACGGCTTCGATGTCGGCGCCCAGGTGTTCGGCCAGTTCGGCGATCTGGTTGATAAAGCTGATCTTGGTGGCCAGCATGCAGTTGGCGGCGTACTTGGTCAGTTCGGCGCTGCGCAGGTCCATGAAGATGATGCGGTCGTGGTTGCGGTTGAACGGTGCATACAACTCACGCATCACCTCGCGCACTTCCTCACGTTCGCAGCCGATGACGATCCGGTCCGGGCGGCGGCAGTCGGCAACGGCCGAGCCTTCCTTGAGGAATTCCGGGTTGGAGACGATATCGAACTCCAGGTGGCGGCCGGCAATGCGCAGGGCTTTTTCCATGTGCGCACGCAAAGTGTCGCCAGTGCCTACAGGTACGGTGGATTTTTCCACGAGGATCACCGGGTCGATACGGTGGCGAGCCACTGCATCGCCCACGGACAGCACGTATTTCAGGTCGGCCGAGCCGTCTTCGTCCGAAGGGGTACCCACGGCGATGAACAGCACTTCGCCGTGTTCGACCGCGAGTTTTTCGTCATAGGTAAACGTCAGGCGTCCGCCTTCGAGGTTTTCCTTGACCATGGCCGCCAGGCCCGGCTCGAAAATGCTCACGTGGCCCTGTTGCAGCAACTTGACCTTTTTCTCGTCAACGTCCATGCAGATGACATCGTGGCCGACTTCGGCCAACACGGTGGCCTGCACCAGACCGACGTAACCGCTACCAAATACACTGATTTTCATGGGGCATTCCTGGGACTTGTGGTGCTAGCACGACGAGAGTTGATAGTCAGGACTCCGAGAATGACCAAGGCCACTCCCGCAGTTTTTGAAAGCGAAAAATGTTCGTTGAACACCGGCAGGCTGGCGGCCAGCAGGTAGACCAATGCGTAGCTGATGCTGAGCAGCGAGTAGGCACGGCCCAGAGGCAGGTCTTTCAGTGCGCCAAGCCAGCAGAGCATCGACAGGGCATAGGCGATGATCGCCAGGATCACCACGCCCAGTGCGCCGAGGTCGATGGCACCCGTGTTGAGTGCTGTCAGCCATTCGGTGGGCAATGGCAGGCGCGTCATGCTCCAGCGCATGCCCAACTGGGCACCGCTGACCAGTGCCACGCTGCCCAGGGCCAGGGCAAAACCGCGAGCGCGACTCATACCTGGCGCCCCAGCAGCACCACACCGGCAATCACCAGCAGCACGCCGAACCAGTGGCGACCATCGATGTGTTCATGGAACACAAAGCGCGCCACCAGGGTGACCAATACAAAGTTGAGGCTCAGCATCGGGTAGGCGATGCCGACTTCCAAACGTTGCAGCACCAGCAGCCACACCAGCAAACCCAGGCCCAGGCACACCAGCGCCGACCACAGCCACGGCGAGCGCAGCTTCAGGGCCCAACCGTCGGGCTGGTCACGCCAGCCTTCCACGGCAAACTTCTGGGACACCTGGCCCATGCAGGTCAGCAGGCAGGCACCTAACAACAGCAACAGAGTGGTCATGGCGCGCTCTGCGGGAAGATCAGAATCACGATATTGCCCTGCTCGTAACGCTTGCCGTCTTTGGGCAGCAGGTCCACTTCCTGGCGTTCGTCGTCACCCTTGACCCGCATCACCACGCCCACCGAGCCTTGCTTGCGCGCCTCGCTCATCCATTGCTGGACGCTGGCGGCATCGATCTTGCGGTAAGCGGTGTCCGGGAAGGCGATGCCGTATTTCACTTCGCCAACGGTGTTGTAGAGCATCACTTCAGGACGCTGCAGGCGCCATGACAAGGCCGATGCGGCGCCGAGGTCGTTGCTCAGCAACGCAGTGGTCGGCTGCAGCTCCTGGAGGTGGTCGATGATGAACTGGTCGGGGGTCTTGTTATAAACCACCGAGTGCGGCAACGCGGCCGGCACCAGCGCCACCAGCAACCAGCTGCCCATCACCGGTGCGGCCCACATGTGCAACGGGCGGGCGGCTTGCAGCAGGTTGGCGATGATCCAGCCGAACAGGAAGACGAACACCAGCACCAGGCTGAGTGTTTCCTGGCCGTGCTCGTACACCGGTTTTTTCAGCTGGAACCAGGTCAGGACCAGCAACGCCAATACGCCAATGACCAGATTCACCCAGCCGTTGATGCGCAGTACGCGGCCACGGGCCTGGGCCAGTTTGTCGGCGAGGGTATGCCCCATCAGCAGCGCCAGTGGCAGCAGGCAGGGCATGATGTACGACGGCAGCTTGCCCTTGGCCAGGCTGAAGAACGCCAGCGGCATCAGCAGCCACAGCAGCAGGAAGGCGACCTTGCTGTTGCGTTTTTCCAGCCATGCCTGCTTCACGGTGGACGGCAGCAACGCCATCCACGGCAGGGTGAACGCAACCATCAGCGGCAGGTAATACCAGAAGGGCTCGGAGTGCTGGGCGTCGTCGCCGGCAAAGCGCTGGATGTGCTCGTGCCAGAAGAAGAAATTCCAGTAGTCCGGTTCCTGGGCATGCACCATCAGCGCCCAGGGCAGGCTCACGACAATCGCCACCACCACGGCCACCAGGCCATAGGTGAGCAGTTCACGAATGCGTTTTTGCCAGAGCACGTAGGGCAGGGCGATCAGCACCGGCAGCAACCAGGCAAGGAAACCCTTGGTCATGAACCCCATGCCGCAGGCGAACCCGAGCAAGGCCCACGACCACAGCCGGCCGCGGGTGGTGGTGCTGTCGAAGCAGAACCACAGCGCCGCCCCGGTCAGGTTGACCCAGAAGGTGAACTGCGGGTCGAGGTTGGCATAGCCCGCCAGGAACGCGACGCTGACAAAACTCATGTACAGCACGGCGCTGACCAGGCTCTTGCGCGGGTCGTTCCACAAACGCCGGGCCACGAAATACACCAGCAGGATGCTCAAGCCGGTGCTCAAGGCCGAGGCAAAACGCACGCCGAACAGGTTCTGCCCGAAAATCGCCTGGCCCAGCGCGATCATCCAGTAACCGGCCGCCGGTTTCTCGAAGTAGCGAATCCCCATGAAGTGTGGCGAGGCCCATTTGCCGGTCAGCAGCATTTCCTGGCTGATCTGCGCATAGCGGGTTTCGTCGGGAATCCACAGCCCGTGGGTGGCCAACGGGATCAGGTAGAACACCCCGAAGGCCAGCAGGAGCAGGGGCAGGGCCCAGCGCCGGATCATGCCTTCTGCACTCCGAGCCAGCCTTCACGGCCGCTCAACGCACCACGCACCAGCTGTTGCTGGGGCAGGGTGGTGAGGTCGGCGGGCAACAGGTCGCCCAACGGTTTGAACGCGATGCCGCGCTGCCCTGCCTGGGCGAGCAACTGGCGAAAATCATTGGCCATCAGAATCCCTTCTACTTCTGCGTGGATCGTATAGACGTTGAGCTTCGACGGCTTGAAGCGGTCGAGGATGTAGCTATTGAAATCCTTGGCGGCCACCACCGGGCCCACGACTTCGTCGAAGGTCGACATGTCCACCGGAATTTGTGGCGTGCCGGCACTGCCATCCGCCAGGGTCGGCCGGAACAGGCTGGTACCGCGGCAATCGCTGTTGTAACGGAAATTGAACTGTTGCTTGGCTTGCACCACGCGCTCATCGGCACGCCAGCCGGCGGCGGCTGAGCAGTCGATGGGTTCACCGAGGATGTCGCTCAAGGTGTCGACGCCACGGCGAATCTGCTCGATCAGCTGTGCATCGCTCCAGCGCCCGGTGTTGGCTTGCCAGCCGTGATGATCCCAGGCGTGCAGCCCGACTTCATGCCCGGCGGCCTTGGCCTGGCGCATCAGGTGCCCCAGGTCGCGGCCAATGGGTTTGCCCGGCCAGGCGGTGCCGGCCAGCAAAATGTCCCAGCCGTACAAACCGGCAGCGTTGGAGCGCAGCATCTTCCACAGGAACTGCGGGCGGATCAGGCGCCACAAGTGGCGCCCCATGTTGTCCGGCCCGACGCTGAAGAAGAAGGTCGCCTTGACCCCGGCTTCATCAAGCGACTCCAACAACCTTGGCACCCCTTCACGGGTGCCTCGGTAAGTGTCGACGTCGATGCGTAGACCCGCTTGCATCAACGCTTGTCCGCGATTTCGAGCATGGCTTCACGCAGGAAGAAATCCAGGGTGTTGCCGATGGTTTCGCTCATCTCCACGGTAGGCTCCCAGTTCAGCAGGCGCTTGGCGTTGTCGATGCTTGGCTTGCGGTGCGCCACGTCCTGGTAACCGGTGCCGTAGAACGCCTTGCTTTCCACGTCGCGGAAACCGGCGAACGGAGGGAAGTTGCTGCGCAGCGGGTGAGCTTCGAACTGACGCAGCAGTTCTTCGCCCAGCTGACGGATGCTGGCTTCGTTTTCCGGGTTGCCGATGTTGATGATCTGGCCGTTGCAGTTGTCGTTGTCGTTATCAATGATGCGCGCCAGGGCTTCGATGCCGTCGGCGATGTCAGTGAAGCAACGCTTCTGCTCGCCACCGTCGAACAGACGTATCGGCGTGCCTTCCACCAGGTTCAGGATCAGCTGGGTGATGGCGCGGGAGCTGCCGATACGGGCCGAGTCCAGGCGGTCGAGGCGCGGGCCCATCCAGTTGAATGGACGGAACAGGGTGAACTTCAGGCCCTTGTCGCCGTAGGCCCAGATCACGCGGTCCAGCAGTTGCTTGGAGACCGAGTAGATCCAGCGCTGCTTGTTGACCGGGCCCACCACCAGGTTGGAGGTGTCTTCGTCGAAGTACTGGTCCTGGCACATGCCATACACTTCGGAGGTCGACGGGAAGATCACGCGCTTGTTGTACTTCACGCAGTAGCGAACCAGTTTCAGGTTCTCTTCGAAGTCCAGTTCAAATACGCGCAGCGGGTTGCGGGTGTATTCGATCGGGGTGGCGATGGCCACCAGCGGCAGGACCACGTCGCACTTCTTGATGTGGTACTCGATCCACTCGGAGTGGATGCTGATGTCGCCTTCCACATAGTGGAAATTCGGGTGGCTGCGCAGGCGCTCGATGGCGTCGGAGCCGATGTCCAGGCCGTAGATTTCGTAACGGTCGTCACGCAGCAGGCGCTCGGACAGGTGGTTACCGATGAAACCGTTCACACCCAGGATCAGCACGCGGGTACGACGGGGCTTGCGGCCGGACTCGGCGCCGCGCAGTACGGAACCGTCCACCAGGCCCAGTTCATCCGCCAGGGACGGGCCGGCCAGGTACAGGCCGTTCTCGTTGCGCTGGCCGAACTTGACCACCAGGGAGTCTTCACCGCAGGCGATGCGCAGCGGGTTGACGCTGATCACGCGGCCTGGCGCCAGGCCTTCGTTGCCCTTGACGACTTCGGCGTTCCAGACGATCAGCTTGTGCTCGCCCACGGCGCAGAAGGCACCCGGGTATGGTTGGGTAACGGCGCGAACCAGGTTGAACAGCTCTTCAGCCGGTTTTTTCCAGTCCAGCTTGCCGTCCGCTGCGGTGCGACGACCGAAGTAGGTGGCCTTGCTTTCGTCCTGGGCAGTTTCGGTCAGCTTGCCTTGCGCCAGTTGCGGCAGGGCGTCGCGCAGCAGGTTGGTGGCGGCGTCACGCAGTTTGGCGTGCAGGGTCAGGCCGGTGTCGGTGCGCTCGATCACGACTTTCTGCTGGGCCAGGATCGCGCCGGCATCGGCACGCTTGACCATGCGGTGCAGGGTCACGCCGGTTTCGGTTTCGCCGTTCACCAGCACCCAGTTGGCCGGTGCGCGGCCACGGTACTTAGGCAGCAGGGAGCCGTGCAGGTTGAACGCGCCTTTCTTGGCGGTGGCCAGCAGGGCTTCGCTCAGCAGGTTGCGGTAGTAGAACGAGAAGATGTAGTCCGGGTTCAGCTTGGCGATGCGCTCGATCCACAGCGGGTGGTTGGCGTCTTCCGGGGCGTGTACCGGGATGCCATTGCGGGCGCACAGCTGGGCGACGGAACCGTAGAAATTGTTTTCCTTGGGATCATCGGCATGGGTGAACACGGCAGCAATTTCGTAACCCGCATTGAGCAGGGCTTCAATGCCAGCACAGCCAATATCGTGGTAAGCGAAGACAACAGCTTTTGAATTCATGACGAAACCTGATCGGAAGGAGAAGTAGAGGTGTGGGAGGACGTCAGGCCGTCGACCGTAAAGGTCTCGGCCGGTGCTGCCGGTTGGTTGCGCAGCACTTTTTCGATAAAGAACCGTGGGCGGGCCCGCACATCGCTGTACATGCGGCCCAGGTATTCACCCAGGAGGCCCATGCCGATGAACTGGCCACCGGTGAACACGAACAATACGGCGAACAGCACGAACATGCCGTCGCCGGCCCAACCGGAGCCGAAAGCGATACGCAGCACGATCAGTGCAAAGGCGAAGAGCATGCCCAGGGCCGCCAGGCTGAAACCGACGATGCTCAACAGGCGCAATGGCGTGGTGGTCATGCAGGTCAGCAGGTCGAACATCAGGCTGATCAGGCGCATCGGGCTGTATTTGGACTCGCCGTGTTCACGCTCGGCGTGATGCACCAGGATTTCCGTGGTGTGGCGCGCAAAGCTGTTGGCCAGGATCGGGATAAAGGTGCTGCGCTCGCGGCAGGCCAGCATGGCGTCGACGATGGTGCGGCGATAAGCACGCAGCATGCAGCCGTAGTCGCTCATGGCCACGCCGGTGGAGCGTTGCACGGCGAGGTTGATCAGGCGCGACGGCCAGCGGCGGAAGGCCGAGTCCTGGCGGTTGTTGCGCACGGTGGCAACCACGTCATAGCCCAGGGCGGCCTGTTCGACCAAACGCGGGATTTCTTCCGGCGGGTTTTGCAGGTCGGCGTCCAGGGTGATCACCACGTCGCCCCGGCAATGCTCGAAGCCGGCCATGATTGCGGCGTGCTGGCCGTAGTTGCGGTTGAGGATCACCGCCACCACGTTGCTGCCTTCGAGCGCGGCGGCGTCTTCCAGCAATTGCGCGGAATTGTCGCGGCTGCCGTCGTCCACCAGGATGATTTCGTATTCGTAAGCCAGTTGTTTGCAGGCGGCCATGGTGCGGCGCAGCAGTTCAGGCAGGCTTTCTTGTTCGTTGTAGACCGGGATAACGATCGACACGCAATGAATTGGATAGGGTTTCAAAGATTCATTACCTCGGGGGTTAGAGCAACTTGGAGCGTAAAGACAGCAGTTATCGTCAGCCTCGGATGCCGGGCATCCGATCAAAGATAGCGTTGATTTGTGGCATTCATTCGACAGTCCTGACAGGTCACAGTGGGTCTTCCATGGCTTACGTGAGTAAAGACCAAAATGCTCAAAGGTAAAGCGGAATCAACGAGTTAACCTGCAAAGTACGGTTCGTTCTCAAGTCGTGCCGCCAAGATTAAGCGCAAAAATGTTCAACGAATATGAAACGCAGATGAAAAAGTCGTTTTTTTGGCAGGTAGACAGCTAGGGTTCAGGTAAACAGCAGAAGCACGGACAACGCCGTGCCGATGAGGGGAGAAGGGGCGGTAGCCTTTTTCTTCACGCGGGCAGGTTCCTGAAGAATCTTCTCTGCAATGCCACGCAAGTGCCGGTAAAGTAAGCCATCTCTTGCCAGGGCAGTCGGATGAATAGCGTGCAGCGTTTACGGCCAATGTTGATGGTGTTGTTGATGACGGTGGCCTGGGCCACGAGCGTGCGGGCCGATGACGGCGTGGCACTGACGTCCATCGACCAGGTGCCCGATGGCGTAGAAGTGCGGGGTAAACAGGTCGGCGCCTTCGTCTGGAGCGACAAACAGGGCAAGAACCTGTTGGTACTCGCAGAGCAAGTCAGCGAACGCGACGACGACGGTGCGCAGTCTGCCTTTGTCTACGCCGCCCAGTACCTGCTCGACGGTGACCGGCCCAAGCGCCTGTGGATGCTCTACGACGACGTGCAGCATTGCGAGTTCGATGCCGGCGCGCACTTCAACAGCGACGCCACCCGGGTCACCGACCTGCTGGGCGATGGCATCAGCCAGGTCACCGTGGGGTATAGCCGCACCTGCACCAGTGACGTCAGTCCCAATGATTTCAAGCTGATCATGCACATCGGCAAGTCGCAGAAGTACCGCCTGCGCGGCATCGACCGCTATGGCGCCAGCTGGTGGGATGAAGACGCCGGCGCCCTGCAAGGCATGCCGTTGCCCAAGGATTGCAGCATCGCCGCCCAACAGGCGCTGGTCAGCCAGTACAAGGAGCAGGGTACCGAGCTGCCGCTTCCTGGCTGTTACGGCGACGAAGAAGATTTTGCCAAGGCGCCCAAACCGTACCTGGAGTTCATGCGCCAGCACTGGTTTGCCTTGATGCAGAAGCAGGACACCGACTGGAGCCAGCAGCAGACGCCAGCCCCGGCGGAAGACGATCAGGAATAGCCCCGGGGATTGACCTGCGCTAGACTCGGCGCTCGCCAATTCACTAAATATGTCGATTAAACAGATGGTTAGTCGACATATTTAATCCAAAGGCTGATCTACCTTGACTGAGTCTACCCGCAACCCGCTGACCCTCTATCTCACCCGCCTGGCGCCCTCCAGCCAGCTGACCATGCGCTACGTGCTGCAGGACGCCGCCGACCGCCTGGGCTTTGAAGACATCAACCTCGAAGACATCGACTGGCACCTGCTGCAGCCCGAACACGTCATGGCCCTGGTGGCGGTGCTGCGGGAAGACGGGTATGCGCCGAACACCTCATCGCTGTACGTCAACGCCGTGCGCGGGGTGATGAACGAAGCCTGGCGCATGAGCCTGATCAGCCAGGACCACCTGCTGAAGATGCGCTCGGTCAAGGCCATGGCCGGCACCCGCCTGAGCCAGGGGCGCAACCTGCGGCGTACGCTGATTCGTGAGTTGATGGAAGTCTGCGCCGCCGATCCGCGCCCGCAGGGCCTGCGGGATGCGGCGGTGATCGGGATCCTGTATGGCTCGGGCATGCGCAAGTCGGAATCGGTGAACATCGAGCTGGGCCAGGTCAACTTTGACGAGCGCAGCCTGCAGGTTACCGGCAAGGGCAACAAGCAATTGATCAAGTACGCACCGGCCTGGGCCTTTGCCAAGCTGGAGGCATGGCTGGAGTTTCGCCGCAGCCAGCTGAAACCGGGGGAACAGGACGACGGTTTCCTGTTCAACCGGATTCGCCGGGGCAGCCATATCACCCGCGAGCGCATCACCAAACACGCGATTTACTACATCGCCCGCCAGCGTGGGGAACAGGTCGGCGTGAAAATCATGCCCCATGATTTCCGCCGTTCGTTTATCACGCGGGTCATTGAAGAGTACGACCTGTCGATCGCCCAGAAGCTGGCGCACCACACCAATATCCAGACCACCGCCACCTACGATGTGCGCGACGACAATGAGCGGCGCAGGGCCGTGGATCGGTTTGACCTGTAGGGCCGCCCGTAACCTGGCCCGCCAACTGCCTTGAACTCTGCCCGGCAGCCGCGCTCGCAATAGTAGGGCGCGGGTTTGCCGCGTGCCGTGTTTATTCAGTCGAAGGAGCAGACCATGGATACCTACAACATCAACAAGACCGGCACCGGTTGGGCGTTGACCAAGCAGGGCTCGGCACGGCCGTCGAAAACGGCAGAGACCAAGGAGGCAATCGTTGAGTTGGCGAAGGAGTTTCTCAGCGACAAGACGGCGTCGCTGAGGATTCACAGCATGGATGGGCGGATTCAGGAGGAAAGAACCTATCCGCGCAAGGCTGACCCGACACGATCTCCGGGCTGACCGAGTCCCAAATGTGGGAGCGGGCTTGCTCGCGAAGGCGGTGGTTCAGTCACAGATGCATTGCCTGACACTCCGCCTTCGCGAGCAAGCCCGCTCCCACACTGGATTTGCATTCGACCCTAGAGAATCGGCTTGCCGCCCGTCACCGCATACCGCGAGCCCGAGATGTAACTCGCCTCATCCGACGCCAGCAACACATAGATCGGTGCCACTTCCACCGGCTGGCCGGGGCGCCCCAGCGGTGTTTCGCTGCCAAAGCTGTTCACGTCTTCGTCCGGCATCGTCGAGACAATCAACGGCGTCCAGATCGGCCCCGGCGCCACGCTGTTCACGCGGATGCCCTTGCTGCCCAGCAGTTGTGCCAGGCCACCGGTAAAGTTGGCAATCGCGCCCTTGGTGGCGGCGTATGCCAGCAACGTTGGCTTGGGCATATCGGAATTCACCGAGCTGGTATTGATGATCGACCCGCCGGCCTTCATATGCGGCAGCGCCGCCTTGCAGATGCGAAACATCGCGGTGATGTTGATATCGAAGGTCTTGACCCATTCCTCGTCGGGTATCTCTTCGAGGGTCTCGTGGGTCATCTGGAATGCGGCGTTATTGACCAGCACGTCGATCCGCCCGAACTGCTCGACCGTCTGGTCGACAATCGCCTGGCAGTTGGCTTTTTGCGCGAGGTCGCCGGGCAGCAACAGGCATTGGCGGCCGGCTTCTTCCACCCAGCGTGCGGTTTCCTTCGCGTCCTCGTGTTCGTCCAGGTAGGCGATGGCCACATCGGCACCTTCGCGGGCAAAGGCAATCGCCACGGCGCGGCCGATACCGCTGTCGGCGCCGGTGATCAGGGCGATCTTGTTGGCCAAGCGGCCGGAGCCGGTGTAGCTCTTCTCGCCGCAGTCGGGATAGGGGTCCATCTTCTTCTGCGAACCGGGAACGGATTGGGCCTGGCTGGCGAAAGGTGGGCGTGGGTAGTGAGTCATCTCAATCTCCATAGATCACAACGGGTTCTATGGATTAGTGATTTTCAGCTGCCGGATAGTTGTAATCGATGCCGGCCGAGCCCGACGAATGGTTTGCGCTCAACCGTGCTGGCAGGCATCGCCCAGGCGCATGTAGTCCAGTTCATGACGCACCCCGTGGCTGTCGATGTAGACCATGTGACCCTTGACCGGCCCGCACTCGGTGGAGGATTCGGTACTGACGCGCACCACCTTGGCGATGTCCAGGTCCTGGGAATAGTCGTACGCCTCGCTGGCGGGGGTGTTGGCACTCACAGTGGGTACCGGGGTTTCGCCCTGGGCGAAGGCAAGTGTGCTGAACAGGCCCAGCACGGCGATAAGCAGATAACGCATGAGAACCTCCGACACCACGAAGGTGGTGGCTTGACTGTGGGGTTCATTCTACAAAGCACCTGGCGCGGGGATGAACGCTTGCGGGCCAATAGAAGACATCAGCCAAATCGATGCAGCAAGCCTCTTATAACCGGTTATAAACTCATAGCATCTTCGCCTAAACGCAGCCCTATAAATATCCGTCTGCCGTTGCTCATCCCTGTAGACACATACAACAGGGAGCTCCTCGATGTTTTTATTCAAACAACAACTACCAAGGCTGACGCTGGCGGCGGCGCTGGCGATGGGAGTGTGCACGACATCGGTGATGGCCCAGGAAGTGGCCGGCCAGGTGTTCACCTTCGATATCGCTGGCGGCCCGCTTGATACGGTGCTGCTGGATATCTCCCGGCAGACCGGGGTGATGATTTCGTTCAATCAACAGTGGGTGCAGGGCAAGCGCAGTGCCGCCATCCGCGGCGATTTGGGCAGCCTGCAAGCGGTGGACAAGGCATTGCAGGGCAGTGGCCTGCAAGTAAGCGACAGCGAACAGGGGCTGACGGTGCATCCAGCACCCGTGACGTCCACCAGCGTCGCACCGGCCGAGGGCAAAAGTACTGATTACCGCCTGGAAAAAGTCACGGTGACCGGCTCGGCGATTCGCCGGGTGGACGCGGAAACGGCAGTGCCGGTAACCATCCTGCGGGTCGAGCAATTGCGCGAGCAGGGTGTGAGCACCACCGAGGAGTTGATCAACCGCATTTCGGCCAACCAGTCTGCCGTTGGCTCCGGGCGTTCGGTGGGTTCCAGCAGCGGCGGTGCGGCGTATGCCGACTTGCGCGGGATTGGCGCGAACAAAACCCTGGTGCTGCTCAATGGCCGGCGCCTGAGCAACAACGCCGTCAACACCACCAACGGTTCCGGGGTGGACTTGAACACCATACCGTTCGCCGCCATCGACCGCGTAGAAGTCCTGCGCGATGGCGCCTCGGCGCTGTATGGCACCGACGCGATTGGCGGGGTGATCAACTTCATTACCAAGACCAGCCTCACCGGTGGGCAACTTTCCACCAACTACGATTCGCCCACACGCTCCGGCGGCGGCGACAGCCATAACTTCAGTGGCAGCTACGGTTTCGGCGACCTTGAAGAGGACCGCTTCAACGTGTTCGGCGTGGTCAGCTACGACAAGCAGACGCGCCTGGCGGCCAAGGACCGTGACTTCACCTACAACTACCAGCCAGGTCGCGGCCTGGATTTCACCTCCGGCACCGCCGCGCCGGCCAACTGGAGCCAGGGCAGCAACGCGACCAACCCGCTGGCCGGCTCCGGTTGCAATTCCCCCGGGCTGCTGTCACGCAATGGCATCTGCCGCCAAAGCCTGTGGAGTTACCTGGACCTGGTGCCGGAAACCGAAAAAACCTCGGCCTTTGCCAAAGCCACCGGCAAGCTGGCCGATGACCATACCGTCAGCCTCGAATACTTCTGGGCGCGCAACGAAAACCGCACGCAGATTGGCCCAGGCACCCTGATGGGGGCCCAGGTCAATCCGGGTACGCCTTTCTATCCGGGCAACGGCATCACCCCGGGGCCCACGGGTTTCGCCCTGGACCCGACACAGCCGGTAGACGTGAACTGGCGTGAAACCGATGCCGGCGCGCGCAAGCACGAAGATGACAACACCAGCCAGCGGCTGCTGCTGAGTTTCGAAGGTAATGTGGCGAACTGGGACTACAACGTCGGCGCGTCCTACAACCAGAACAACGTGGTGCAAACCATTCTTGATGGCTATGTAAACGACCAGACCATCAGCCAGGGGATTGCCAACGGTGTGATCAACCCGTTCGGGCCGCAGAGTGAAGCGGGCAGGGCGTTGCTCGCCTCCAGCCGCGTGGATGGCGATTACGCCACCGCCGTGGGCCGAGTGAAGAGTATCGACGGGCGCGTAAGCCGTGAAATCGGCGACTGGTTCGGTGCGGGGCCGACGGGCCTGGCGCTGGGTGGTGAATATCGCAAGGAGGATTTCCACCAGGATTTCGCCCAGTTTGCCGAGACCGTGCAGAGCCTGGGCGTAGACCCCAATGGCGCAGTGCGCGGCAATCGCAGCGTGTCGGCCGAGTACGCCGAGGTCAACGTGCCGGTGCTCGAAAGCCTGGAACTTTCTGCCGCCGTGCGTCATGACAAATACAGCGACTTTGGCAGCACCACCAACCCGAAATACTCGTTCCGCTTCCAGCCGTTCAAGGAACTGGTGGTGCGCGGTGCCTACAGTGAAGGCTTCCGTGCGCCGTCGCTGTACGAGTTGTACAACCCGACCTACACCAGCTACACCGTGGCCAACTACAACGACCCGCGCCTGTGCCCGGGCGGCACCCCGGCCAATGGCGGGATCGGCAACCGCGACTGCGCCCAGCAGTTCCGCCGGCAAAGCGGGGGCAACGGCAGCTTGAGCCCGGAAACCGCACGTAACGTGACCTTTGGTTTCGTGTTCCAACCGATCGAGCGCCTCAGTGCCGGCCTGGATTTCTGGTGGATCACCATCGCCAACCAGATTGCCGAATTTCCTGAATCGTCGGTATTCGACGACCCGGATGCCTACGGCGACCGCCTGATTCGCAAGGCGGATGGCTCCATCGATCACATCGTTACCGGCCTTGCCAACCTGGGTAAGACCAAGACCAACGGCGTGGATGTGAGTTTCGACTACCGCTTCCCGAGCACCGCCATCGGTGACTTCGGCATCGGCCTGCAAGGCACCTACGTCAACGAATACAAATACCAGCAGGAGCTCAAGGGCGACTACATCGACAAACTCGGTGATTTCCGTGGCGGCGAGTTCTCCACCGCGGGCGCCGTTGCGCGTTGGCGCCACAGCCTGACCGGTACCTGGGCGCGGGGACCGCTGGGCGTCAGCCTGACCAACCGCTACACCAGTGGCTATCACGACTCGGACCCCGACACTCACGACTCTGTAGGCTCTTACAACGTCTGGGACCTGGCGGGTACCTACAACTGGAGCAAGTCCCTGGCCGTCACGCTGGGCGCGAAAAACCTGTTTGACCGCGCGCCGCCGTTCAGCAACCAGACCTATGCGTTCCAGAGCGGGTACGACCCGAAATACGCCGACCCGTTTGGCCGCATCCTCTATACCCGAGTCAGCTATAACTTCTGATTGTTCATCCGCTTCAGACACTGCGCTATAAAACCGACGGATCCGCTGCGCCTGCCTCGCAGGTGCAGCGGGTTTCGCCTGTCCATAACCTTATTCCAAAACGGTATTTCCAGGCTTTTCATAAGACTCCTTATGATCACGTCATAACTCGTTATGACAAGTGGTCCTGATGAACGAATCAACCGTCGCCTTATCCCCTCTGTCCAGCGTTCCGCTGCATGCCCAACTGCGGGACCTGCTGCGCAGCCGCATCCTTGATGGTGAGTACGCGCCGAACACCCAGATGCCTTCCGAGAGCGAACTGGGCACGCGCTTCAAAGTCAGCCGCATCACCGTACGCCAGGCCCTGGGTGATCTGCAAAAGGAAGGCCTGATCTACAAGATCCACGGCAAAGGCACCTTTGTTTCCAAACCCAAGGCTTATCAGAACGTCAGCACCCTGCAGGGGTTGGGCGAGTCCATGACCGAGCGCGGCTATGAAGTGATCAACCGCCTGCGCAGCTACCGCTTCGTGCCCGCCGACAAGCTGGTGGCCGAGCGCCTGGGCGTGGAGGAGGGCAGCACTGTCGCGCAGATCAAGCGGGTACGGCTGATCAACCGCGAGCCGGTGTCGCTGGAAATCACCTACCTCAGCCAGGCCCTGGGCGAACGCCTGGAAAACGCCGACCTGGTGACCCGCGACATCTTCCTGATCCTGGAGAACGACTGCGGCTTGCAACTGGGTCACGCCGACGTGGCGATTGACGCGGTACTCGCCGACAGCGAGCTGACCCAGGCGCTGAACGTCGAGGCCGGCTCGCCGATCATGCGCATCGAACGCCTGACCCACACCGCAGACGGTCAGCCCGTGGACTTCGAACACCTGTATTACCGTGGCGACGCGTTTCAGTATCGCCTGCGCATCGACCGTCAGCGAGGTAGTCGCCCGTGAGCCGCCAAACCCTGGAACTGGAATACGACATCGTGGTGATCGGCGGCGGTACAGCCGGCCCCATGGCGGCGATCAAGGCCAAGGAGGCCAACCGCGATCTGCGCGTATTGCTGATCGACAAGGCCAACGTCAAGCGCAGCGGCGCCATCAGCATGGGCATGGACGGCCTCAACAACGCGATCATTCCCGGCCACTCCACGCCGGAGCAGTACACCAAGGAAATCACGATTGCCAACGACGGCATCGTCAATCAGGCGGCGGTGTACGCCTACGCGACCCACAGTTTTGAAACCATCGAGCAGTTGGACCGCTGGGGCGTGAAGTTCGAGAAGGACGAAACCGGCGATTACGCGGTGAAAAAAGTCCATCACATGGGCGCCTACGTGTTGCCGATGCCTGAAGGGCACGACATCAAGAAGGTGCTGTATCGCCAGCTCAAGCGCGCCCGGGTCAGCATCACCAACCGCCTGGTGTGCACCCGCTTGCTGACCGACAGCGAAGGCGCGGTGAATGGCGTGATGGGTTTTGACTGCCGCACTGCGGACTTCCAGGTGATCAAGGCCAAGGCGGTGATCCTCTGCTGCGGCGCGGCCGGCCGCCTGGGCTTGCCGTCCTCGGGTTACCTGATGGGCACCTATGAAAACCCGACCAATGCCGGCGACGGCTACGCCATGGCCTACCACGCCGGAGCCGAACTGGCGAACCTGGAGTGCTTCCAGATCAACCCGCTGATCAAGGATTACAACGGCCCGGCGTGCGCCTATGTCACCGGCCCCTTGGGCGGCTACACCGCCAACAACAAGGGTGAACGCTTCATCGAGTGCGACTACTGGAGCGGGCAGATGATGTGGGAGTTCCACCAGGAACTGGAAAGCGGCAACGGCCCGGTGTTCCTCAAGCTCGATCACCTGGCGGAGGAAACCATCCAGAACATCGAGCAGATCCTGCACAGCAACGAGCGCCCTAGCCGTGGCCAGTTCCACGCCAACCGAGGCACCGACTACCGCAGCCAGATGGTCGAGATGCATATCTCCGAGATCGGCTTTTGCAGCGGGCATTCGGCGTCGGGCGTGTGGGTCAACGAGCGCGCGGAAACCTCGGTCAAGGGCCTGTATTCAGCGGGCGACATGGCGGCGGTGCCACATAACTACATGCTCGGCGCGTTCACCTATGGCTGGTTTGCCGGCACCAACGCGGCAAGCTTTGTGGCCGGGCGCGAATTCAGCGCGGTGGATGCCCGGCAAGTGGCCGCCGAGCAGGCTCGGGTCTATGCGCCACTGGACCGCGAAACCGGTCTGCCGCCGGCCCAGGTCGAGTACAAGCTGCGGCGCTTCGTCAACGATTACCTGCAGCCGCCCAAGGTCACCCGCAAGATGGAAATCGGCTTGCAACGCTTCGCCGATATCGAGCGCGACCTGGACCAGATGAAGGCGCACAACCCCCATGAATTGATGCGCGCCATGGAAACCAGCGTGATCCGCGACTGCGCCGAAATGGCTGCCCGCGCCTCGCTGTACCGCGCCGAAAGCCGCTGGGGCCTGTACCACTACCGGGTCGATCACCCGCAACGCAACGACGCCGACTGGTTCTGCCATTGCCACCTGAAAAAGGGCGAGGACGGGCAGATGGTCAGCTTCAAGAAACCCGTCGAGCCCTATGTGATCCCGCTGGATGCCGAAGAGATGCAGGCTTACGACCGCCTGCGCGTAGGGGCTGACGCCGCCTGAATGTGCCCCCCCAAGCTCGCTCACCACAGGACACCGTGAAATGGCCTATCAGCCCCAGGAAATATTCTTCCGCTCCAACGCCCCGGTAACGGTGGACGAGGACAAGTGCATCGCCGAAAAAGGCTGCACGGTCTGCGTCGACGTGTGCCCGATGGACCTGTTGGCGATCAACCCGGCAACGCAGAAGGCGTATATGGCGTTCGATGAATGCTGGTACTGCATGCCCTGTGAAAAAGATTGCCCCACCGGCGCCGTCAAGGTCGAGATTCCGTACCTGTTGCGCTGAGACCTGCCGCAAACGCCATCCGCCAACCCCGGACGCAGCCCTAGCCACACCCCCTCGTTTCCCACCGCGCCAGACCGTGGCGGAGACGATTCCTTCAACCATGATTCGAGGGGAACTACCCAATGTTATTGCGCGCAACCCTGGCCGGCCTGGTGCTGGCTTGCTTGAGCCTGTCGGCCCAGGCACAAACGATCCGGGTGGCCATCGGCACCCAGGACACCACCATCAACTGTGCCGCGGGCGGCTTGCTGATCCGCGAGCTGGGGCTGCTGGACAAATACCTGCCGCACGACGGCAAGTACAAGGACGCGACCTACGACGTGCAGTGGAAAAACTTCACCAGTGGCGCGCCGCTGACCAATGAAATGGTCGCCGGCAAACTGGACTTTGGCGCAATGGCCGACTTCCCCGGTGCCTTCAACGGCGTAGCGTTCGAGGCGGCGGGCAAGCACAGCCTGTTCATCAGCGTGTTGTCGGGCAACATCAAGGGCAGCGGCAACGGCATTGTGGTGCCGGTCGCTTCCAGCGCCCAGTCCCTGGCGGACCTCAAAGGCAAGACGATTTCCGTGCCGTTCGCCTCCACGGCCCATGGCATGTTGCTGCGCGCTGTTGCGGCCCAGGGCTGGGACCCGCTCAAGGACGTCAACATCATTGCCCAGGCGCCCGAAGTGGCAGGCTCGGCGTTGCAGGCCAACAAGATCGACGCCCATGCCGATTTTGTGCCGTTCGGCGAACTGTTCCCCAACCGTGGTTTCGCCCGCAAGATCTACGACGGCTCGCAATCCAACACCCCGACGTTCCACGGCGCGCTGGTGGACGAAAGTTATGCCAAACAGTACCCGGAAGTGGTCGTCGCCTACCTGCGCGCGAGTATCGAGGCCAATCAGTTGCTGGCCGCAGAGCCGGAGAAGTACAGCGAGCTGATCGAAAAAGTCACCGGCGTCGAAGCCGAGGTCAACTACCTGTTCCATGGCCCGCTGGGCGTGCAGACCCGTGACTTGAGCTGGAAACCCGAATACCGCCAGGCCGTGGGCACCGCGATCGACACCCTCAAGCTGCTGAAAAAGGCCGACCGTGGCCTGGACCTCAATACCTTTATCGATGACCAGTACATCCGTGCCGCGTTCAAGGCCTCGGGCCTGGACTATGCGGCGCAATTGGGCAACTACGCCCAGGCCCCGTTGAAGGCCAACGACGCCCTGAGCGGCGCGCCGATCACCGACTGGAAGCACGTCGCGCAAATCTGGGTCAAGGGTGAGCCCAAGGTGCGTGATTACGCGTCGGCCGAGGCGGCGTTCACCGCGCTGGACAGCCTGAACAAACAGGGCAAGGCGGTGCGCGCCGTGTATGCCCAGGCCGAAGACAGCGGCATCAAGCTGCTGGCGAGCCAGGCCTGGTTTGCCACCAACCAGCACGGCCAACTCAGTGCATTCCTGCTCAAGGGCCAGGCGCAGCAATTTGCCCAGGCCCAGGGCGGCAAGGTGTTCAACTTCACCGACGCCGGCGCGCAGGCCGTTGCCGGTCGCTGAGGGAGCGTGTTCATGACAAGCACCCCATGGCGCTGGCTGCCCAAGGCCGCTTCCTTGCTGTTGTGCCTGCTGTTCTGGCAGTTGGCGGCCAGCCAGCACTGGAACCTGTGGCTGGTGACATTTGCCAATGTGCCCACGCCGGGCTCCGTGGTGCAGGCTGCCCTGGGGCTGGCGGACTCGGGCAAGCTTGTGCGGCACTTGAGCGCAAGCCTGACCCGGGTGTTCGAGGGCTACCTGGCGGCCGCGCTGGTGGGGATCGGCCTGGGCATCGCGATTGGCCGCTGGAAGTGGGCGGAAGACCTGCTGTTGCCGCCGCTGGAGGTGATCCGGCCGATCCCGGCGGTGGCCTGGATCCCGCTGGCGATCCTGATGTTCCCGTCGTCGGAGCTGTCGATGATCTTCATCACCTTCACCGGCGCGCTGTTTCCGGTGCTGCTCAATACGGTGCATGGCGTGGAAGGCGTCGATCCTCGGCTGATCGCCTCGGCGCGCAGCCTGGGGGCAGGGCGCCGGGCGATCCTGCTGGAGGTGATTTTGCCGGGCGCCGCGCCGAGCATCATCACCGGCCTGGCGATTGGCATGGGCACTTCGTGGTTCTGCCTGGTGACAGCGGAAATGATCTCCGGCCAGTACGGCATCGGCTATTACACCTGGGAGTCCTACACCATCCAGAACTATGCCGACATTGTCGTTGGCATGCTGTTGATCGGCGTGCTGGGCATGGGCAGCAGCCTTTTGGTCAAGCGTCTCGGCGCACTGTTCACTCCCTGGCATCGACCACGAGGTAAAGCCTGATGAGTCATCTTGAAGGCCGTGTCGACATACGCGGCTTGTCCATTGTATTGGGCGAACAGCAGCAGGCATTCGAGGCGGTGAAAGCCCTGGATTGCAGGATCGAGCCGGGGCAGTTCGTGTGCATCCTCGGCCCGTCCGGGTGTGGCAAATCGACCTTGCTCGGCGCGCTGGCCGGGCATCTCACGCCAAGCCAGGGCACGCTGGAAATGGATGGCCAGCCGGTTGCCGGGCCGTCCCAGCAACGGGGCATGGTGTTTCAGCAACACACGCTGTTCCCCTGGCGTTCGGTGCGCGAAAACGTTGCCTTCGGCCTGAAGATGCGCGGCGTAGGCAAGGCCGAGCGCCTGGCCGCCGCCGATGAGATCCTTCACCTGGTGGGCCTGGAAGGTTTTGCCGAGCGCTGGCCCAACCAGCTGTCGGGTGGCATGCAGCAGCGGGTGGAAATTGCCCGGGTGTTGATCAATCGTCCCGGCCTGCTGTTGATGGATGAGCCGTTCGGCGCGCTGGATGCCCTGACCCGCATGAAGATGCAGGCCTTGCTGCTGGACATCTGGACGCGCATCCGCACAACTGTTGTGTTTGTCACCCATGACATCGACGAAGCGCTGTTCCTGGCCGACCGCATCCTGGTCATGAGCCCGCGCCCCGGGCGCATCATCGAGGATTTCCAGCTGACTTTCCCAAGGCCGCGCAGCACCGAACTGATGACCTCGCCGGAATTTACCCACCTCAAGCGCCATTGCCTGGAGCTGCTGCACCACGAAGATGGTCGCCAGTTACCACGGCTGAACCCGCTCGGGCTACCCAACGATCACCCAAGACCGCGATTTGCCATATGACCTATGAAACCGAAAACCCCGACATCCAAGCCCTGCGCCCGCGGCTGCAAGCGCCGGATGCCGGCATGCGCCGGATCGCCCTGATTGACCTGGCTGACCTGGAAGACCCCGACGGCCTGGTGTGGCTGGTGGACAGCCTGCGCCACGACCCGGCCACCGACGTGCGCGCCCAGGCTGCCAGCCTGCTGGAGGCGTGGGAAGAAGACGCAGTGGTCAAGGCGCTGTGCCAGGCGCTGACCGACACTGAAGCGTCGGTACGTGATGCCGCCGCCCAGAGCTTGAGCGTACTCAAGACGACGCAGGCGGGCCGGCTGTTATTGCCTTGGGCCACCCACGCCGACGCGAGCGTGCGCACGGCAATCTTCCGTGCCCTGCGCGAGTTGCGCCTTGAAGCGGCGGCGCCGTCGGCAATGCTGGCGCTGAACGATACCGATGCGGGGGTGCGCCGCGAAGCGGTCGGTGTACTCGGCTGGCTCAAGCACCTGCCGGCATTGGACGCCCTGGCGAGGTTGGCCAGCAGCGATCCGGACACCGAAGTCCGGCGTGCCGCCACCGGCGCCCTCGGTTTGGCCAGTGATGAGCGGGTACTGCCGGCGCTGTATGAAGCGTTGCAGGACGCCACCTGGCAAGTACGGGAAGAGGCCGCGACCACCTTGGGCAAAGTCGGTAGCACCCGCGCGGGCGACGCCTTGATCACGGCGCTGGCCGATGACTACTGGCAAGTCCGCCTGCGCGCCACCCGCAGCCTTGGGCGCCTGCGGTATGCACCGGCGTTGCCGGCGCTGCTCCTGACGTTGGGCCACAGCATCAGCAACCTGCGCAAGGAAGCCGCCCTGGCGCTGGGCGAGTTGGGCGACCGACAGGCCCTTGGCCCGCTGCGTGACGCGGCCGACGATGGCGACCCGGAAGTACGCAAGGCGGTGCGCATTGCCCTGGCACAACTGCAATGAACAGTGCACCGAACGGCATTGGCCGCGATGATGATGGGCGCTTGAGGCTGGAATGGCGCGACGGCGTGCAATGGATCGACCACGCTCGCCTGCGCCGTGAATGCCCGTGCTCGCAGTGCCGGGCCTTCCGATTGAGAGGCATGCCGCCGCTGGTGTCGGACCGTGTCCGGGTGCTGGAGGTCCATCCCCAGGGGTATGGCGTGCAGTTGATTTTCAGCGATGGGCACCAGCGGGGGATTTACCCGTGGGCTTATTTGGCGGCAATGGGGCTCCAGACCGGGGCGCCAATCTCCGCTGGTCAGGTGCGCGACTGAGGTTGCAGGTGTGCCGGCAGGCGGCGCAGCGTCCACCACACCGTCAGCATCGCTGCCACGGCGCTGAGGGCGATGCCGATCAACATCGGCGCCGGTGTGTGGTCTGCGAACAGGCCGGCCAGGGACATGGCTACGGCGGCGGTGATCATCTGGATCGCGCCCAACAGCGCCGAGGCCGAACCGGCCACGGCACCGTGATCTTCCAGGGACAACACGCCGGCCGCCGGCAACAGCAAGCCGAGAAAGCCAAAGCCAATAAACAGCAGTGCCATCATTAACGGCAGGCTGTTGCCCCACAGTGTGGTAAGTGCCAGCAAGGCCATGACCGTTGCCACGCCCGCCACCGACCAGCGAATCAACGGTGCGAGGCCGAAGCGTGCACTCAAGCGCGCGGTCAACTGGCTCAGGGCAAAAAACGACGCCGCGTTGAGGGCAAAGCACAGGCTGAATTGCGTTGGCGTGAGCCCGTAGTACTCGATGTAAACGAATGGCGCGCTGCCGATGAACACGAAGAACGTCGCAAGGCCAAAACCGCCCACTACCGACAACCCGGTAAACACCGGATCACGCAGCAACGCGCCGTAGCTGCCGAACGCATTGCCCAGGGTCTTGCCCAGGCGGCGTTCGGCGGGGTGGGTTTCCGGCAATTGCACGGCGGTCATGATCAGGCACAGCACTGCGGCCACACCCAGCACCCAAAACACTTCGCGCCAGCTCCACACGGCAATGATCACGCTGCCGGCCAGCGGCGCGAGAATCGGTGAAATGCTCACCACCAGCATCAGCAACGCCATCAGGCGCGCGGCTTCATGGCCGGTGTACAAGTCACGCACAATCGCCCGCGGAATCACCATCCCGGCGCAGGCGCCAAAGGCCTGCAACGCCCGGAAGCCGATCAGCACCTCGATGGAGGGGGCGAGGGCGCAACCAATGCTGGCCACGATGAAAATCGCCAGGCCGGCATAGATCGGCGGCTTACGCCCGAACACATCGCTGATCGGGCCGTAGAACAGCTGGCACACACCGATGATCATGAAGAACACCGTCAGGCTCATCTGCACCGCGGCAGGCGAGGCATGCAGGCTGGCGCCGAGTGTCGGCAACGCCGGCAGGTAGCTGTCGATGGCAAACGGGCCGACGGCGGTGATCAACCCCAGCAGCAGGGCGAGGTGGGCGATACTTCGAGACATGGTGGTTCCGGGCGGCGGTAAAAAAGAGGGGCCAGCTTAGTGATCGCCCTCGGCGCATACAAGCCGGTGTTTACAGACTCGCTACATAGTCACCAGCGGCAGGGTGTCGTGAATAGGCAATTGATACGGGAGATAGACGTAAAGTATTGATTTAACTCAACTAAATATCCATTTAGTCGAGTTGGATATTTCGCGAATTTAAGGCTGGGCGAGGGCGGTCGCTCGGCGCTCACTGATGCGTTCAACCGCCAGCATATGGTCGGTGCCCCATTGGCAAAGCGGCCCCAATGCCTGGGCCAGCGAGCGTCCGAAGGGAGTCAGGGAGTATTCGACCTTTGGCGGTATCTCCTTGTAGTCGATGCGCGCGATGATTTCATCGCGTTCCAGCTCCTTCAATTGCTGGATCAGCACCTTGTCCGTCACGCCGCCAACGGCGCGCCGCAGTTCGCCATAACGGTGAACTTCATGGGCCAGGTGATACAGGACCAACGGTTTCCATTTCCCGCCAATCACCGCCAGGGCGGCGTCGAGCCCGCAGTTAAAGGTGCTGTTTGACATGTTTTTGCCCTCAGGCTGGGTACTTACCAAAAGGTGCATACTATTCAAAACAATAGCGCAGATCTACGCTTGGGCCTCAACATTTGAGGGAAACACTCATGAACAGGCTCAACGGGAAAATCGCCGTCGTCACCGGTGGCAACAGCGGGATCGGCTTGGCCAGCGCCATACGCTTTGCGGCCGAAGGTGCACAGGTCGTTATCGTGGGACGCCGCCAGGATGAACTGGACAAAGCCTTGGTCCTGATCGGGCATGACGCGATCGCGATCCAGGGCGACATTTCAAACCTGCGTGATCTTGAGCGGGTATTCGCGCAGATCAAGGCTGACAAAGGTCGTGTAGATGTGTTGTTCGCCAATGCGGGCCTTGGGGATCTGGAGCCCATTGGTGCGATCACGGAGGAATCGTTTGATCGCACCTTTGGCGTGAACGTGAAAGGCACGTTGTTCACCGTACAGAACGCGTTGCCATTGATGAGCGCCGGTGGCTCGATTGTGCTGACAGGTTCGACGACGGCCTCGATGGGCACCGCAGCGTTCAGCGTCTACAGCGCGTCGAAAGGCGCACTGCGAAACTTCGCAAGAAGCTGGGCGCTGGATCTGCAAGGCACAGGTATTCGCGTGAACGTGCTTTCACCTGGGCCGACAACGACACCAGGTTTGGACAGAGCGCTATCAGGTACCGGCCAGAAGGATGCGATTGTCGATTCGATGGTTACGCGTGTACCGCTGGGTCGTATGGGGCAGCCAGATGAAGTGGCGAATGCGGCATTGTTTCTGGCATCGGATGAGAGCAGCTTCATGACGGGCAGCGAGATGTTCGTGGATGGCGGTTTCGCTCAGGTGTGATCCAGGCTCATCGACCAAATCGAGACAGGCTGGGTTTGGTCGATGAGGAGCGTGGTGCACTGGTTGAAATCTGGCTGGCACTGACCCTGATAACGGATCACATGATTACGCATAATGTATATTATGTTAAAAGATGTGCCATGCCAGAAATGTTCATGAGGCTCATAAGGCACTGATTCGACAAACCCGCAGTACGCTGAAGTGAATCTTTGTACAAAAAGGTCTCTCCCTAGCGTTTACGCCCTAAATACGCGATGCCTAGCGATCACTTCAGCTGTCCGCTGCTCCCGCATTTTCAGAAGGCTAAGACTCATCTTAAGTTCCAAAACGCTCATTAGACCCCTTCATTGCTTTTGATAAAGCTCATGATCATCTTCAAACGGCCCGATGCAGATCTCGGCAGCTAAAATTATAGCCTCACCAGCTTGGGGTCGCATCAATCTACGCGCTGAACAATCTTTATTTCCCGGTCTCATACCAAACCTAACCTTTACTTCACCTACGAACTCTTAGTACTAATGATTACTTCAATTGATCGTTTCGTAGCGTCAGGCTGGCTTCCCCGTTTTTGAGGTAAGGCGCCTCAGGCCCTCTAATAGCGCAGTGAAATCTACTATCTGAATTTGACTCACAGTTCTCTTGTATCCCTCAAGGGCCGTCAGCGGAGCTTTGTTTTTTGGCAGAGTTCCCGCGATCACCACATATCTGGTCTTGCCTCCGTTAAACGTACGTGAAAACTCCAGCGTTTCATTCACAGCGGATTGGATCTGTGCTGAAGCGACCCATGATGTCGTCGCCGCTCCCCTGCTTATTTTTGTGACTAAAGGCGTATCAGGGCTTTTGATTATCAGAACTAGCGCTGATTCAGAAGCTATAATAATGCCTTCGTCACTACTGTTGGTGTCTCGTTTCCGGGAGCTCTTGCAGATTCCGCAAAACGGGTCTTTCAGAACTTCATGAATTAATTCTGTGTGCCTACTAATAAACGTCTTCCATGAGCTTGCATCTTCTTGGCTGGCCAACATGACTTCATATTCGGAAATCATATTATTTAGTATTGCCCTTTTGACGTGTGACCATAGGCGCCAAGCCTGCTCGGGAGACGATGTTAATACTGGGAGCAGCACCTCATCCAGGTATGAAGGTCTTAGACTGTTTAAGACGAGCTCCTCTCTGAGGTCGGAGCTCGCTGGGTAGTCTGTGGCTCTGGTTTTCGAGACAACCTGAAGCTGGCTGGCTAGGGTCAAATTCCGCTTTGGTTTATTTATGTTTCGCAACCGGTGATCAAAAGAATTGCTGTAGTCATCTGCCAGTTTCGCCAAGACGCTCTCGGAAAGCCTAAATATTCGTTTGTTCTGGAATGTAGAACCTTCGAAGACAAGCTCTAAAGTTTTGATGCTTTTGGGCAAATTCAACATCGATAATGGAGCAATGAATTTATTTTTTAGGCCGAGCCCGTGGTTGCAAAGATGAAAGAACCTAGGGTCGAACACCCATTCTATGAATGAAATGGCGTCTTCTGGCTCGCGAGGCGGCACGCTGGGAAACGGTTTAGGGGGGCGGTATCTGATGCAATTGATTGTCTTGTGGGTAGGTGTGAGGTAAAACTCAGAGGTGGCATCAGAATTAACAGGCCAAGTATCGATCCGATCCTTATAAATTCTTGCCAATGTGTGCCATTCTTCAACTGGCTGGCTTTTTAGATAGCCATCTATATTTTTGAACGTCTGCATTCGCAGGTCTACAAATCGCTCGCCTTTCCGATAGCCCGGCTGAGTGGCGAATCTCACAGGGTAGTTATTTGTCGATGAGTCGATTTTGGGCTTCCCTCGTCGCCCCCATTTTATATCGTTGGCCATCGAATACCTCTGAAGCTATTTGCCAAGTCTGCTCAATAATTACAAACACCCTGCCCCTACAATCCTACACCGGCTGTCATTTTATGCGCTGATTGCCTCTGCTTCCATTGCCTACCACAAAGTAATGACTCTACCGATTACTCAGCCTTGACCCTCTTACTCACCGAAGCCAACCTGCGCTTAACCCCAATTTTTGGATTCAAGGCCAGCGCCTCCTCATAGACCTGGACTGCTTCGGGGTACTGGCCCAGTTGCTCGTGGGAAAGCCCCTGGACATTGAGCGCTGTGGGCTTCCATGCAGGGTTTTCATCTGCCCCGAGCGAGCGGGCACACTGCAAAGCGGCCAAAACTTCGTGGGTGCGATCTTCTGTCAGGTCGCCCTCCCCTAAAATCCTTTCTGCCGCAAGAATGATGCAGTTGTAGCGGGATGAGTTGAGCTTGGCATTGCCCAATGGTTCGGGATCTATGAATCGGCCATCGATGTCGTAACGGGAGCTTCCCATACCTTCCCCCTCCTAGCTGGCCTCGTCCGCGTCAGCTGTTTGGCACCAGCGACCCTGAACACCTGAGCTGGTTCTGGAGTACATTTGCACTCCACTGCTGCGCAGCGCGAAGTTTCGAGCCTTTTCCGTACCCTTCGCGTTCGACGCCCGATTGAAAATGTCGTCCTGAGGTGGTGATTGAGGCACGGCAAGAGAACGCCCAGGCGGCCTACTGTTTAAGCGACATCGGGCTTCTACCCTGCCTCACCCGGCGTTGATCAAGACCCCCTGTCGGAATGGCAGGGCAACATCAGCGCTACCTCATCCCTTCTGACAGAAACAAGGTGGCCTCCAAACTGATCCGAACAACCCACACTTCCTTCTGGTGATTGTTGGTTTCGCGGGCTTTCGCCTTGACCAAACGTCCCAGCAAAGCCTGGGCCTGTACTCTCCGGTGAGCTCACCATATGATCGGAAGAGCAGCTAACGGATGGGAGTAACCATTTTGCCGAACGTCTTTTTCTCTTACTGCCATGCCGACGAGGCGCTACGCGACCAACTGGAAAAGCAGCTGTCGATGCTCAAGCGCCAGCGGGTCATCGAGACTTGGCACGACCGCAGAATCGGCGCCGGTCAAGAGATCGATGCAGCCATTGATGATCACATCAACAGTGATGAAATCATTTTGTTGCTGGTTAGTCCCGATTTCATCGCCTCAGACTACTGCTACAACATCGAGATGGCCCGCGCGATGGAGCGCCATGCTGCTAAGGAGGCGATCGTCATTCCTGTAATTCTTCGCCCATGCGATTGGCACCATGCCCCGTTCGGCAAGCTGCTTGGCACGCCTCAAGACGGCAAGCCAGTGACGCTGTGGCCGAATCAGGACGAAGCATTCCTGCAAGTGGCAAAGGAGGTGCGTAAGGCCGCCGAGCGATGCAGCCTCAGCCCAACGGCGACATCCGTGCGATCTGACCGCGACGATTTTTCAATGGGTGCAGCGCCCTTCCCTTCGACACCGCCTGGCCCTAGATCAAGCAACCTGCGGATGGCTAAAAGCTATACCCAGCTGGACAAAGACCGCTTTCTGCTCGACAGCTTCGAGTACATCTCCCGTTATTTTGAGAATTCACTGACGGAGCTCCAGGCACGGAACGCAGGGTATGAAGGGGTCTTTCGTCGTGTAGATGCCAATCGCTTTGCTGCGAGTATCTACAAAGACGGTCACGACGTTGCGAAGGCAACTGTGTTCACCGGTGGCCAGCTAGGCGCGGGGATCTACTACAGCCATGGGGATTCGTTTGGCGGGGGCTCGTACAACGAGGCGCTAACGGTTGATACGGACGATCAATCTCTGTACCTGAAGACATTCGGTATGTCGTTTCATACTCGGCAAGACCAGAAGCTTTCTCAAGAAGGTGGTGCCGAAACTCTTTGGAGCCTGTTGATCGCACCGCTCCAACGCAATCGTTGAATGACGTATTCGCCAGGCCACGGTGCACTGTTCTCGCTTACCCGCCACCAAAACGTACGACCCATGTAGAAGGCTCATATCATGGAAGTCGTCCGGCTCGCTCACATTACATTTAACCGCATCGGCTCAGCGAGTGGTGGCGGAGGTTTCAGTAGCCAACACCAGGTGAAGTTTTCTGCTGAGATGACAGAAACGGATCAATCGACTCTAAGGCAATTGGTGATCGCGATAGCCGAAGCAAATGGTGAAGCGGCGGGAGCCTTGCAGAACCTGAGCTATGAGCGGGGCTGCGCGGGAGAATCTGTATTCAACATCCAAGGCCCGAACACCTTTTACAGCACCGCTTATGCCGAATGTCGCATCATCCATGCGTTGAAGGCCAACGGATGTTACTTCAAGCTTGAGGTGATTGATGACAGAGACATCACACCCTTTACCTATTCTGAGAAGCGAAATTGAATCGCGTCACAGGGCACAGTTATGCCGCAGAAGGATTCGGCGTCACCCTCGCCCACTCGGCCGAGGATTTCTTGGCCCGAGCTCTAGCCCGTTATTTATCAGCTGGCATACCCATGATCGATCTGCGTCAGCACTTCAATAACCCGATCTAAGCTTTCCTGATCTTTCACAAACTCCAGCGGTATCATGCCATCGAAGAGGTTCCTGGGCGTCGACAGCCACACAGCTGCTCTGGCTTTGTCGCCGAACACCGTTTCAGCTTTTTGCCACACAAGATCGAAATTTTGCACAACCCCTCCGCACCAACGAATTCGCCATCGCCGTGTGAGGCTGGCTAGACGTCAATCACGGTGGGGTTGCGCTCAGAAGGAGCTCCGTGATCTCTGGCCTGGTCAACCTCATACCTGAGCGTTTATTTCATTAGAGTATCAAGCCACCTTCCCTGAAGCGACCTCGGCAGACTGCAATACTGCCGGTACCGCCCAAAATGATGGAGGTGGAATGACGCGCACGCGTCGTCCAGGTCAGGTCGTCGTTCACAGCGGCTCCAACGACTGGAGCAGCTTTCTGATTTCCGAATACTGATCCGCGCCCAAAATGTCATAGTCTCCGATGCTGCTGAGGCGGTAGACATCCCGGGCTTTCTTGATTCGGTCAAGCAGCGGCAAAATTTGGCTTGAGGCCAGTTCTAGGAAATCGTTTATGTCAGCCCGCGTGCGGGGGATCTTATAGCCCTTGGCAGCGCTGGCGATGATGACCTCAGCGTCGCGCAACTTCGCAATTCCACTGGATCTGATCTTCTGATCAGAAAGACCATGGAATCCCCTGTCCGCGAGGTGCTTGGCTATGTCACCCGTGGAGACATACTCATCGGCGACGAAATCGCTTCTGAAGCGTAGGTAGTCCAGGATGCATACCTGAAGACGCTCATCCTCATCCAGGTGCTGTCCGACCTTAGATAGGAATTTGTCGGCTTGCTTAAGGGCCTGTTGATGGACGCGGTGATCGGCCAGCGCTGATTCGTCCATAGGAGGCGGAATCAACGACTGGTAGCGTGGTGGCCATTCCAAAATGCCCAGCGTTCGGCTACGCAGGATGTTCCTGTAAGCCTCGACAACCTCACCGCTAGCCTTACCCTCGTAGATGTGCGCGACACTGCCCGCGAAGAAGTCCGCTACCTGGATGAGAACGTCGTCTTTACTGCTCTTGGTCTGAAACGCGGTGTCACGGAAGAGATCTCCCGAATAGCGTTCCGATACGTAGTCCCTCAGGCTGGCCTGAAACTCGGGGCCGCCATGCTCATCCACGGTCATGTGCAGGTCGGGACAGTGATCAAAGAGCCGCGAATACAGAAGGTTGTTCACGTGCTTGATGAAAGACTGCTTGAACTGCAGCCCCCCGTCCTGGTAAACCCGACGCTTGTCTACCACTGTGAAAAAGAGTTTGAGCGGTAGCTCTGCGAGATCAACGAGAATCCGCCGGCGCCGATCCGCGTCTTTGGCTCTGAGTTTGCTGGACTTGATCTCCCCTGACTGGAAATGCCTCGCCCTGGCTAGGCCAGCAAGCTCGTAAGCTTTCGGCAAATCCGTTTCAGTGACGATGACGGAGCAGATCACAAAGAAGTCGGAGCTACCCGACTTCGAGGTATCGAGATCGTGATTACCCGACTCGTCTACAAATGCGAATGTCCTTCCCACGCACTCACTCCCACAGCCTGGGCGTATGGCGACGCCATAGCCGATTGCTGATTCTGGGCCAGCATCTGAAGGCGACGCCCTCAACCCTGTCCTCTTTTATGAGATAGCTTTATGCCACATCATGGGGGATGGCGCGAGAACTGCTGGACTGCAGCTCCAGCCATTTTCCGCTTAGAACCCTACTCGGAGCCGGTCACCGCTGTCCGCCTGGTTTGAGACTTCACTGGGTGGTGTTTCTCCACTTTTGGTGGAGGGGTGTAAACGCAACCCTCAATGCCCTCCAGGCCTGGTAATACTGAGCTGCAGAGCCGCTCCATTCGCTGCGAAACCGCACATCAAGAAATTTTGTAAACCGTGGCCTGAATTCAGAGTCCATGGTTTACATTCTTCCCTGCCCCGCCCAACGCACCTCCATCCCTCAAGCGACGTCCTGGGATGGCTGCTTTTGCATAAATTGCCATGCCGTCTACGCTTATGCGGCCAATCGCCGTCACGCGATCAGCCAGCGGTTAGGCAGGTATTGCATCGCCTATACCTTCTAGATTTTCACTGAGCAGGGGCCCCTCAGCGCCCCTGCGTGCTGGGATGCCCCTTCATGATCGAGTCGATTAGTCTGTCCAACATCGCCACCTATAGTGCCGTGAAGCCCGAAGTAATCAACCTTAAGCCGGTCAACTTCATTTATGGGGCGAACGGGGCTGGCAAGACCACAATCAGTCGGCTCATTGATAAGCCTGGCATCTCAGCAGATTCCAGCATCACATGGCTCAGAAATACGCCAGTGCCAGCAATGATCTACAACAATGACTTCATTGCCGCCAACTTCACAGATTCCAAAGAATTCCAGGGAGTATTTACACTAGGCAAGGCCGAGAAGGATCAGCTTGATCGACTAAAAGACCTCAAGGATGAAAGAAAGCGTCACGAGCAGTTGAAGGCCAAGTCAATCATTTCTCTTGATGGTGAAAATGGAAAGTCCGGAAAAAATGCTGAACTGGCCTCTTTGGAAACAAAGCTGCTAGGCCGATGCTGGGAGCAGAAGGTGAAGCATGATGAGCATTTTAAAGGGGCATTCACTGGCCTGAGGAATAACAAGGAAGCGTTCAAGGCGAGGGTTCTGCAGGAGCATACAAGTAACAAATCCGCCCTGGTGGACTTGGCGGATCTCCAGGCTAGAGCGGCAGTTCTGTACGGCGATCAGCCTTCGAGAATAGCGCCTGTTCCGATTTTAGATTTATCGAGACTCACCGCATTCGAGACAAGCCCAGTTCTCTCTAAGAAGGTGATAGGTAAAGATGATGTAAGCATATCAGGCATAATTCAGCGGTTGGGTAATAGCGACTGGGTGAGGCAGGGTGTAAAATTTCTGGAGCATACGGACGAACAGTGTCCGTTCTGTCAGCAGGATCTGCCTCATGACTTCGAAAAGGAACTTGCCGAATACTTTGATGAGACCTTTGAAGCCGATTCAAAGGCAGTATCCGCTCTACGCAACAATTATTACCAGGCTGCAGATGACCTGTTGATCCAAGCGCGTGCACTGCTGGCTTTAGATTGTGCTGAATTAGATAAGGATAAGCTTGTTCCTGAAATTCAAGCATTGGAGGCTGTCGTTCTTGTTAATATGGGGCGAATGGACAGTAAGCTGGCTAGTCCAAGCGCTAAGATTGTTCTTGAGAGGCTGGCGGATATTCAAGCTGGTATATCCGGGGTTATTAATGTTGCGAACGCGAAGATCTCGGAGCACAATCGCCTCGTTGCTAGTTTCACTGCTGAGCAGAGCAAGCTCACTGACGAAGTATGGAAGTATATTTTAGGCGTTGAGCTCAAGAATACGTTGTCTGATTATTTTTCTGGGAAAGACACATTGCAGAAGGCTATCGCCGGGATTGCATCGAGTCGGGATAGGGCTTCGGCTAGCATTGATGCTGTAGATGTCGAAATCGATAAGATTGAGACCGATCTCACAAGCGTGAAGCCAACAGTGACTGCCATCAACAAGATTCTTAGGAATTTTGGCTTCCGAGGCTTTTCACTCGATCCTGCCTGTG
Organism: Pseudomonas sp. IPO3774; assembly: GCF_013386835.1. Lineage (NCBI taxonomy): Bacteria > Pseudomonadati > Pseudomonadota > Gammaproteobacteria > Pseudomonadales > Pseudomonadaceae > Pseudomonas > Pseudomonas sp. IPO3774. The sequence continues at coordinate 119,917 of NZ_JACAQY010000040.1, read as the reverse complement.
TAGGTAATTCGTATAGGCTGATTCGAGCAGATGGGAAAGATGCAAAGCAAACCCTGAGCGAGGGTGAGAAGACCTTCGTGACATTCCTCTACTTCTACCATCTGCTGAGAGGGAGCGTTACGACCTCGGGTATCACCAGTGATCGAATCGTGGTCATTGATGACCCCGTTTCTAGCCTTGATAGTGATGTGCTGTTTATCGTGAGTAGCCTGATAAAAGAGCTATTCATTGAAGTCAGAAAACCTGGTAGCCATATTAAGCAGGTTTTGGTGCTTACCCATAATATACATTTCCATAAAGAGGTTACTTACGATCAGCGTCGTAAGCCCGATCAGTCCCTCGGTGACGAGACGTTCTGGATCGTGCGCAAGCCCAACGAGCACTCAGTGATTGAATTTCACCCGAGTAATCCCATCAGAACCTCTTACCAGTTGCTCTGGGCGGAGCTGAAGAGAACGCCTTTGCCAGTGCTTACGCTGCAGAACACCATGCGCCGGATTTTGGAGAATTACTTCAAAATCTTGGGTGGTGTCGATACGTACCATTTGGTTGACGAGTTTGAAGGTATCGAAAAAACGCAGTGCCAATCTCTAATGAGCTGGGTGAATGACGGGTCGCATTACGCTCCGGATGAGCTGTATGTGGCTATCAGCGACACGATGGCTACGAGCTACCTAAAGATTTTCTTCAAAATATTCAAAGCTGCCAAGCATGACGCGCACTACAAAATGATGATGGGCGATGCTTATGTGGATCTGGATCCAGATGAGCCTGCAGAGTTGCAGGCGGAGGCTAAGACAGCGAGTGATGATGTCGTTGTCGCTGATGATGTACGAGTTGCTGATCTGCCCCTAGGCGTTATTGGGCCTGATCCATTACCAGCCAGCAAGGCCATAGTGGTACCAACTGCCGCGCCGATTGCTCCCAAACCTGAGAGCGACCAGCTTGGGTTCGACCAGGAGATACCGTTCTGAAACTCTTGGACTTTCTGAGGCTGCCGTTTCTTCTGCATCGATACCAACCCCGTTTTTGGATCGTTAGCTTTATGGCGGTCTCAATCAGAAATAGATTTGAGACCGGTGGTCGTAAGTCTAGCCTGCTTGTCTAGGTAGTTAAGCGGGAGGCTTGGGGGAGAAAGACTCTAACTAGATTCTGGGTTACGTGGTCGCTTAGGTATTTCGGGTTTTGGGGATCTTGGCGTGAGTGGGGGGAGAGTCTGCGTAGGTGTACCGCTGTACTGTGGGGCGCGCCACTCATTGCGAAGTGCTGATATTTGCTCTTGGGAGAGTTTCTCAATCAAGGAATCGCTTTTTTTTGTGATTTCTTCTGTCAGATATTTTTCGGTGTGCGCTAAGCATGTATATAGCTTGTTGCAGCTTTCGAGGTGGAATTCATAGCTGTGATGGGTCGGGTTTTTATTTATAACGACATTGCCAAGGTGGTCTATGTGAAAGCTAAGGTGATGTTGTCCGTCACTTGAAGTCTTGTGGGCGTATTGGTCGTTGCGCAATGGCTTGATCATGTCATTAAAGAAATTTTTTAAACTCTCGTTCCCCTTGAATACCTTGTCTGCATTAAGTCTTAGGCGAATTTCTGTGTCATTGAACATTTGCATGTATCCAACCACTACCCCGGAGAACAGAGTCTCCAGGCTAGTTACTAGCTTTGGTTCAAGAAAGGAAAGAGCATAGAGAGATCCAGAGCGATATTTTATGTTCCAGATTGCGTCGCGATCTCTGTCTATCTGCGTTTCGGAGGTCGGTGGGGTTGATGCCAATATCTCTTTCATGGCTTCCTCCAGCTCCGGCGGGATAGGCATCTTCGGGCTTTCTGAGGCGGGCGGGTAGTATAGTGTAATTATTGGGGATAATGCAGTTTTCAGGATGATGGTTTGATACTTTAATTCTATTAGGTCTTCGACGGTTGAGATTAGTCTCAATATCAGCGGGTTGTCTTTGAATTCCGGGCAATCTTTTGGGAAAGGAATTGTTTTGGTCATTGTTGTCGAGTTTCTTGGCTTTTGTGTGGTTGTTGTTAGGCGGGCTGCCTTGGGTGTTTGATCGTTAATGCTGTTATATGCTTGATTAATTCGGTTGAGTGTGCCTGAGAGGCTGGCTCACTCCAATTGGAGTGTTGCGACAAACAGGTGTCGCTGGAAAAACCCTAGTTTCAGCTCTCTCAGAGGCTGGAACTGTACTGAATAGGTGGTCTGCCTTTCAAGCTAGATTTCGTAGGTGGTGATGGCTCAGCAGCGCTGACCAGTTTTATGAATAAGGCAGTTGCACGCATTGCTATGGATCGTAATCGGTCTTTGATTGTTATAGTTGTGTGGGGTGGGGTGTTAAAGCCTGCGTTTAGCAGGCGGGTGACAACCGGAATGTCGGATGAACAGGTATCAAGTGACTCTCGCCTGGACTGTATTGTCCCTTGCGCGCGAGTCCGAACTCTGGCTCTCCAGCGTGAGAAGGGGCGGTGCGTGAGCCGTCGATTGAAACGATGGTAGTGGCGAGCAGCCTCCTGCCCTTACACTGGGCTTCCCTTTGACGCGCGTGGACTGTTCTATGAGTTTTCCATCCGACATCAAGCTGGCCATGCGGCAGTGCATTCTCAGCCTGTTCTGGCCAAAGGACGACATTGTCAGTTTTTTTGGCAACCACAGCTGCACCAAGGCAGATATCAGCGCGCTCGGTGACTACAAGGCACTGGCGCGCGCAGCGATCATTGACGCGATGTTTGCTCACTTGAGCCGCAAGCCAGATGATGGCCTGGGTCAATTCAGGGCCATGCTGCAAACGCTCGTCAACTGGACGCATTTTGACGAATACTACTTTGACCGCCTGCAGAAGCTGAATCGGACGCAAGCCCAGAATGCGATTGCCCACCTCAAGCAGTTGCAGGAGATTCGTGACCACAAAACCCATGAGGTCAGGAGAGAGCGGGAGCGGCGGGAGGCAGAAAGTCGCACAGCCAAGTCCACCCTGCCAGACCTCAAGAAGCAGTTCATTTCGCTACTTCAGGGCGAGCAGACTGGAAGCAAGCGCGGGTACGCATTGGAGCGAATTCTTCATGACCTTGCGCGCGTATCTTCATTGGAGGTGACGGAAGCATTCCGAGAAAGGGGTGAGCAGATTGACGGCGCCGTCAAATACGACGGTGAGCATTACCTCATCGAGGCGAAGTGGCAAGAAAAGGCAGCTGCCAACGAGTCGGTGTACCAGTTTGCGGGCAAGGTTGAAGGCAAAATGTATGGCCGTGGCCTGTTCATCTCGATCCACGGTTTTAGCGAGCAGGTCGTTAGCTCGTTGATCGCTGGAAAAGCAATCAAAACGGTGTTCATCGACGGAGCCGATCTCATACTCGTATTGGAGGGGTTGCTGACGTTCACCCAGATGCTGGATTGCAAGATCAAGGCAGCTCAAACACGTGGCTTGATTTACGTCAACGCAATGACAGGAAATTCGAAGCTCTAGATCCCCATGGTTGACGCCCTACAGCAGTAGCGGCTTCGGCATTGCCCTACTGAGGGCCGTCAATCTTTGCAAAAATGTTCTGCGCGCTGGCGGGTCAGTTCCAAAACTTCACATTCAGGGTCGCCAATCGCGTGGCGCCTCACTCAGGCGCCCCGTATGGGCCGTCCCCCCTCAAGCGCGGTGGTCGCCTTCAGCGCTAAGCCAAGTGTGATGTGCTATCGGATAGTGGCACTATGTTATCATTTTCGCTCGGCACATATGGATCGCATACAGCAACAGGAGGCGCTTGCACGGGTGATGCATAACACAGACTCGAACATCGTTCATGAGGCAACGGCTGCGGCCCTGGGTTTTTACTACCAGAGTCAATTTGCACTACTGACCCTCCTTTCTCAGAGCTCTGATGATGCCGAGCATCATGCCGCAGTCGCGGTGGAGAGGCTCGATGATGTGGAGCTTAGGGCCAATGAGCAAACGCTGCTCTATCAGCTAAAACATTCCTGAAAACCAGCGCTTGTCGGATGCACTGCAGGCTTTAGAGGAAGCGCCGCAGTAAGCCAACACCTCCCGTTGAAACAGGGCGTGCGCGACTAGACCATACAGGCCTAGATTTCTCACCCTTGCTCAACGCCGGCAACGCCACCATCAGGTTTTTTGCTTTCACAGAGCTCCAATGCCCTCATGGTGTCCGCGAGCTGCTGGCTTAGCTCTATCGACGTCGCTTTTAGCTGGGTGACTTCCGCATTCACGATCTCGGTCGCATTTCTGGCGAGAGCCAACTGCTCTTGGAGCATATCTTTCGCGCCCTCCGCCCGCGCTGCTGCCATATTGGCAGCGCCCAGATCTCCTTCCAAGCGCTTAAGCGCATCCTGGTTCTGATGAGCAAGCTTGCTGTGCTGGCGCGCCTCTCCCAGCAAGCGTTCGTTGTCGCGGTTGAGCCGCGTCAGTTCGTCCTGGCGAACCATCAGTGTTCTCTGTGCCTGCAACAGGTCATGCTGCAATTTCTGGAGCTGAGTTTCATGCCGATGCTGGTCTTGCTCACGCTGCTCTTTGATCGCATTGCGGTAGTGCTCCAGGGCATCGCGAGCCTGCACATGCTTCTCCTCCAGCGATCGCACCAGGTCACCCTTCTCCTTCACGCGCAGCTCAAAATCAGTACAGCTCTGACTGAGGCGCGCATTGCGATTGAGCTCTGCCTGTAGCGATGACTGCAACGTGTTCATTTCCTCGGACTGACTGGCCAGCACAGCATCGCGGCTTGCAGTCTCTTGTCGAGCATTTCTGAGCTCATTTTCAAGCCCCTCGATCTGCTCATTCAGCGCAATCAAGCTTTGGGCATGTGAGGTGCGCTCCTCTGCCAGAACAGCATTGCTCTCCTCCAACAGCCTTTTAAGAAGCTGAGCCACGAAGCCGGAGAGCTCATCGCTGAGTCGGTTCGAATCAGACTGGGCACGTGGATCCGCAGCGTCCAGCTCCTGCAGGTATCGAGAAATTGTGGTTTTAGAGCCGGTATTCCCCAGCTCCACACGTACGGCATCAATGCTCGGGTTAAGGCCACGCGCCAGCAGCGCACTCCGCGCTTTTTGCACCAATGCTTTATTAATGCCGCCCCGAGCCATGATTCATCTCCTACGATTTCGTACCGAGTTACATGTCATGTAACTACATATCCCTTTGATTGAATTTTAGACGATTTTACGAGCCAGTTCTAGGAACCTATAATGGAGCCTTATGGCTTCTAGACGATTGATCCGGCCCATTGACCGTCCTTGTCGCCTGGTCAGGGCCCCAACACACCCGGTTTCAAGGTCAAAAAAGATGGACAAGGCAAATCGATACCTACAGGCGGGTACACGGGAAAACACGCGCAAGAGCTATCGGGCGGCCATTGAGCATTTCGAGGTCACGTGGGGTAGCTATCTCCCCACGACGGGAGAAGGAGTCGTTCGCTACCTGGCGGAGTACGCCGACAAGCTCTCACTCAACACCCTCAAGCAACGCTTGGCGGCGTTGGCGCAGTGGCATATCACCCAGGGCTTTCCCGATCCGACGAAATCTCCAAACGTGCGCCAAATGATCAAAGGCATCAGGGTTGTGCACCCCACCAGGGTCAAGCAGGCCGCCCCGCTATTGATCAGGCATCTGGAGCAGGCGATTGAATGGCTGGAACGTGAAGCGGCGGCTGCTCTGGAGCGTGGCGACTACAAATCGCTCGTGCGCCACCGTCGGTCGGTCGCAATGGTGCTTATTGGATTCTGGAGAGGATTTCGGGGCGACGAGCTCGCCAGGCTCACTGTAGAAAATACAGAGGCCTCAAGCGGTGAGGTCATCAGCTTTTACTTGCCCTACACCAAGGGTGACCGCGCTCATGAAGGCCAGACCTTTCAAACGCCGGCGCTGACAAAGCTCTGCCCTGTCGAGGCGTACATCAATTGGATTACTGTTGCCGGACTCACCAAGGGGCCGGTGTTCCAGCGTATCGACCGCTGGGGCAACCTTTCGGGCAAAGCCATTCAGCCCCACAGCCTGATCCCGCTCTTGCGCCGTATTTTCAAGGAAGCTGGCCTGCCCGAGGCGCTCTACACCAGCCACTCGATGCGCCGGGGATTTGCGACTTGGGCATCGGCGAATGGCTGGGACATCAAGGCGCTAATGGGCTATGTCGGGTGGAAGGACATGAAGTCTGCCCTGAGGTATGTGGATTCAAGCGTATCTTTTGGAGGACTTGCCGTGCGGTCGGGGACAGTGCGCCTCAACACTTTCTAAGCCTTGCTCAAGAAATGCCTACAGATGAGTGCCCCCATCCCCCCTTCTAGGCTAACCCGTTAACGAAATTCTGCATTGCAAAACCACGGGTCATCCGCCAAGGCCTCGTAGAGCACCTTCTTCCATCCATTTACCAGCAGGTCATCGGCGCTGGCGGCTGAACGGAGGAAGTCAGCAAAAGCACCAAGAGGCTGTCGGGTAAAGTAAAGGGTATGCATATCCATTAGAAAGCCGACTTCTGTGCCTGCCTGGATGCTGTAGCGCTTGGCGATGCCAAACAATTCGAAATGGTTGGCTGCCCGTGCTCTGTCCTCCTCCGACCAGTTTTCCGGTGGATTAACGGAGTAAGTAATCGTGCAGGGCGCGGTGTGGGTCACGGAAACACTGATCCACCGCTCTTCGAAAAACTGCCGCTTGTCCAGGTATGGATGAAGCAATTGCTGGTGCGGGTGGTCGACCAGGGGGTTGCGCTTGTCAGTATTGCAATCGCGACAAGCTGGGATCAGGTTGTGGGGGACAATTGCCAGCTTTGGATAATTGGCTTTCGGCAAATAATGATCCAGTGTTCGTGGTTGCCCTATCCCACCACACGTAGGGCAGTGATCACCGGCAGCAACCAAGATGGCGTCGTAGAGTGCTCGACCAGGCTCCCTCTGCACCATGTAATATTCATACAAGTTGACCAATTCGCTTTTCCGAATGTCATCGACAACGAAGGGATCCTCCCCTCGCCCCACCCTTAAAGAAGGTAGCTGCCAGGTGGATCCTACGGATGCTCGCTCAATGAACTCGGCAGCGTTGGTTCTTATACTTGGAAGGATACCTCTCATCCTTTCTCTCTGTTGATCATCGATGATCGCGGAGGTACAGGTCAGAAACGCGTCCTCAGGAGAGCAGTCGGGGCCCGTGAGGTGCTTCATACTTGCCCCTCAGAATCACGTTCAGCGATAAGCGCTCTAAGAATTGCCTGGGCCTCAAGCCCCAGTCTGCCACCGAATTTTCGTAGGATGGCATCAAAACTATGCCCCTCGGCGGCTTCTGCAGCAAGCAGGGTGTGAAAGCCGGAAGACGCCACCTCCAAGCCAAAAACTTCCCGAGTCAGAATTCCTACATTCTCGCCGAACGTCTCAACTGTTGGTCGTTGTGCGGCGGCTACCAGGTGAGAACGATGAATTTTCCATACGCATGAGGCGGGTATTTCCTGAAGCACCACAGGAGAATGGGTGGCCACGATCGCTACACCGTTACGATCAAGGAGCAATTCACTCAACGCCCGGATTAGGGCCGATAGAAGCGGCGGATGCAGATGGCTTTCGGGCTCATCCATTAAAACGAGAGTTTTTTCCTCGACCCGCTCTACAAGCTTTGTGATCGTCAACAAAACGATGGAATGGCCAGAGCTGAGATTAGAAAAAATCTCGTTAGCTGCGGTCATCCATTCCTCGCCACTCAAGGACAGCAGCCTGTCGAATCCCAAACCTGCGAAATTCTCATCAGACTGCAGGGTTTTGACGGCTTGCCTCCAACGATTACGCTTATACGTATCTCGTAGACAACCTCTCATCCCTTCAATGAAGTCAGATTTCAAGACATCACGACGCTTCAACTCATGCCACGCGTCTCCACCTTTTGACTTCAATCCGACGTAGAAAAAGCAGGTGCCCTTAGCGGGGTCAGGCTGCTCTGGTGGCGGGTCGAAAGGGTCGAACGCGCTAAACGATACGAGCAACACGCTGCTAAAAAAGTCAGGGGCAATGATCGCCCGTTGTTGGCCCCAAAACTGAACCTGATGGATCGCATCCGCACCAGTGTGGCCCTCATGGATGGCTTTGATGATGCCATTCAAGATAGTGGTTTTCCCGATGCCATTGCGCCCGATTAGCGCATGGACATTCGTCAGGGGCGTTGAGTCAACGTTTACGTCGAAGCTCAACTCAATTCCCGCAGTAGAGTTGTCAGCCTGCTTCGTGTAAACGAAAGAAAAGTTTGTCCGGACGGCGCCACCCAGAAGGACTCGCGCAAACTGGTTCTTTACGCTGGTCAAGCTGACATCCCGCAGCAAAGAGACTGAGAGCACTGGCTCGTCCTTTATCGCTTCGAGGATTTCAGGATTGGCAACGATGTCGTTCATCGCTGGAAGGAAGCTGAACCGCAGATCCCCAGAAGACGAATTGGCGATTTTTTGGTAGTACTCGACACCAGTGCCCAGTGAGAAAAAGCCTTCAGGAAGGTTTTGGAAAGTGTCGGGAAGCTTGGAGCGCGTCGTAGTGGCGGTGTCCTGCCCTTTGAACCCTATTTTGACGTTTTGAAGGTCGTGGGCCTCGCCGACTTCGTCGTATACGAGCACATGGAACATCGTGACAAAGCTGTGATCGTTCCAGCGGTCAAATTTGAGATACGCCGTGCTGATCTTCCCGCTCGGGAATTTGTCATCCCTGCCTATGATATGGAATTCCATTCTTCCCTGTTCCTGAGGAGCACGAGGCTCAGCGACTGACTTGGATGCCGCCTATGTTGGCACTTCGTCTCCGGAACTACAAACCAGTGAGCATTAGCCAGTGGATTGAGCTTGGTGCCCTTTCTACTAGTCGTCAGCTACAGTTCCATGACCTAGCAGTGGCTCACGGCCATCGCCTTATCTCAGGGAGGATCCCATGCGCATCCAGCATCTGGAGCTTGCGAATTTCCGTAAGCTTAAATCCGTTAGAATCGACTTGGCGGCCGAAACCACCCTTCTGGTGGGCGCCAACAACAGCGGCAAATCATCAGCAATGCTGGCACTACGCAAATTCCTGGTTAAGCCGACGACGTTCCGGCTGCAGGATCTCACTCTTTGCCATATCGCTACGCTCGATGCGATTGGCCAGGAGTGGGAACAGGCCGATGACAGCTTCGCTATTCCAGCATCCAACGCGTGGGCTGAGTGGCTGCCAACCTTGGACGTTTGGATACGAGCAGCTCAGGGCGAGCTCCACCACATCCGCGACCTGATTCCCAATTTCTCCTGGTCAGGCGGCATGGTGGGTATGCGATTTCGGCTAGAGCCTGATGATCTTCCAACGCTCTACTACGACTATCGAAAAGAACGGGAACGGGTCGCTACGCTGCTGCAGGAAATTGAAAATCAAGCTGCGGATGGCCAGGTGCGCCCGACCCTCCAATTATGGCCGCAGAACCTGCATGACTACCTCAACCGGCGCTTGGCCAAGGCGTTCAAAGTGCGATGGTACCGCCTTGATCCAGATAAGCTTTCGCCACCTAACGCAGAAACCAGGACTGCCAATCTTCAGCCGCTGAGTGATACGGCAATCCCGCTGGAGCGGAATCCCCTGCTTAACCTGATCAGAGTTCACGAGATCAATGCGCAGCGCGGTTTCGGGGACAGCGCCGATGAGGGACAAGACGAAAGCAAACCCGGAAGCGGCAGGAAGCTTTCTGAACAATTACGCGCGTATTATCGTCGCCACCTTGACCCCGGTGATAGCCCGGATGTGCATGACCTGGAGGCCCTGCGGGCGATTGAAGCGGCTCAAAGTGCCTTCGACAGCAGGCTCACTGTCAGCTTTGCGCCAGCACTCAGAGAGGTCGCAGGCCTCGGTTACCCGAACAACAGCGATCCGAACATCAAAGTCGCAACTCGTCTCGGGCCAACAGACGGAATGGATCATGAGGCCGCTGTACTATTTGAGTTGGACTCTGTCGCAGGAGCACCAGGGGAACCTCGCCTGAGCCTCCCCGAGACATCCAATGGCCTTGGCTACCAAAACCTGATTTCCATGATATTCCGTCTCATGGCGTTTCGAGATGACTGGCTTAGGAAATCTCGTACCCCTGAGGAGCGCAGCGCCGCCAACGTTGAGCCAATCCATCTAGTACTGGTCGAAGAGCCCGAGGCACACCTGCACGTTCAAGTGCAGCAAGCCTTCATCAAGCATGCGTACCACGTGCTGTGCAACGATCCTCTGCTTGAGGAGTTTCCAAACCTGAGAAGTCAGCTGGTTGTGAGTTCCCATTCAAGCCATGTCGCACATGAAATCGAGTACGAGCACCTTCGTTACTTTCGGCGCCTCCCATCCGGGATGGCGAATATCCCCATACCCGTATCCACCGTCTCAAACCTGAGCACGGTGTTTGGCCAGCGCGGGAAGACCAAGGAATTCGTCACACGATACCTCCGGGCGCATCATGCCGATCTTTTCTTCGCTGACGCGGTAATCCTGGTCGAAGGCGCAGCGGAGCGCATGATTCTTCCCCATTTCCTGCGCCAGCACTTCAAGTTTCTCGACCAGTGCTACATCACTATTCTCGACATCGGCGGAAGTCATGCTCATCGCCTCAGGCCACTAATTGATGCCCTGGGGATTGCGACCTTGGTAATCACAGACCTGGACGCAGGAAAAGCCAAGGCGGCACAGCCTGTTGCTCGCGGGGCCGGGCAAGTCACGAATAACCCTACCGTCCGCCACTGGATGCGCGTGGTTGGACGTGGTCATGATGTGGATACATTGCTAGACCTTCCGGCCGAGCAGAAGGTGGAAGAGATCGATGCGCTCTATTCGATCAGAATCGCCTACCAAACCCCTATCACCATTCGTCTACCAAAAACCGGAGCACAAGCCGAGGCCTTGCCCAATACATTTGAGGACAGCCTGGTATTGAGTAACGTCGAGCAATTTGCTGGAAAATCACGTCGCGGGCTGATGCGTGCGTTCAGCGAGGCCATCCAGACCGCCGACACGACTCATGTACTGGCTGAAGCGTTGTTCGAGAAGCTGCGTACAGGCGACAAGGCTGAGTTCGCCCTGGAGATCCTGGGCGATCCAGAATTCAGTCAACTCGTGGTTCCCAGTTACATCCATGAAGGGCTGACCTGGCTGCAGTCGAAGCTGGAGCTCAAACGCAAAGACCTTCTGGTGGTTCCACCCGCAATCGTCGAGGTGACAGAAGAATGAGTCCGTCAGCGCCGGAGCGCGATAACCCCATTCGTGATGCTGACGACATTATCCGAGAATGCCTGGATCTGGATCACCCACGAAGTTTTTTCCTCTACGCTGGCGCGGGGTCTGGGAAAACCCATTCTCTGGTCACCGCTGTCAGGGAGCTGAAATCGCGCGCGCACAAGAGACTGACCTTCGAAGGACGTCAGGTTGCGATCATTACCTACACCAACGCAGCATGTGAGGAGATTTCTCGCCGGTTGGAGCACGATCCCTTGGTGGTCGTTTCAACCATCCACGCATTTTCATGGCGAATGATCCAAGGTTTCAATGACGACATCCGCGAGTGGCTTCGCACCAAGCTCGCTGAAAGTATCGAGGAACTCAAAGACAAACTCGCAAAAGCTCGGGATCCCAACAACAAAACCGCTCGCGCCAATCGTGCATCGCTAGAGAGTAAAACACGCCGGCTTGCTGCGTTAGATGAGGTTTTTAGCTTCACCTACAGCCCCACCGGAGAAAATCGGGGACGCCAAGCCTTGAATCACGCCGAGGTCATTCAGATGGCGGCTGCATTTATCCAGCGTCCGCCTTTGCTGGACGTGATGGCCGATCAGCACCCTGTACTTCTAATTGACGAAAGCCAGGATACCTACGGCCCTCTCATGGACGCGTTCCTGACCGCTCAATCGCTAATCCCGAATCGGTTTTGTCTTGGGCTTTTGGGCGACACCATGCAGCGGATTTACAACGATGGTAAAGAGCAATTGGAACAGGCAATACCGGCCGGTTGGGCCACTCCCGAAAAGCCAGTAAATAGAAGGTGTCCAACGAGGGTAGTGGAGCTCATCAACGTCATCCGCAGCGCCGCCGATGATCATCAACAGGCTCCAAAGCCTGGTGCGATTCAAGGGGCAGTGCGCATGTTCTGTACCCGGCAACCTGCAAATGGCGGCTTTGAGTTGGAGAGCCAGATTGCTGAACGAATGGCACAAATTACGGGCGATGAGCAGTGGGCAGCAGGAGCATCTGAGCGAAAAACACTGATACTTGAGCACAAAATGGCCGGCCGGCGCCTAGGATTTGAGGGCATTTTTACGCCTCTTTACGCAGTTGAGCACCTGCGTACCAGCCTGCTGGATGGAACGCTGCCGATTCTCAAATTGTTCTTTGACGGGGTCATGCCGATTTTGGACGGCGCCAGGAACAGCGAATTCGCGCTCATGGAAGCTGTGCGGAAGAGATCACCTCTCCTCCACAGTGAGCACATGAAAGCGGCCCCTGATCAGTTGGGGTTACTTCAACAAGTCGGTGCCGGTTGCCAAACTTTGTGCGATTTGGTTGCAGGTGATGATCCGTCTTTGGCCGATGTCGTGTTGGTGCTGGCGCAAACAGGTCTGCTTGAAATACCCGATCGTCTCGCAGCTGCCCTGGAGCAGGGTGTGACTGATGAAGAACCGCCTGAGACAGTTGATCGTGAAGCACTTGAAGTGCACGCCTACCGCATCCTCTTGGGGCGCCGATATTCTGAAATGGTCGCATTCGCTGGATACGCTCAGGGCTTGTCACCCTTCGATACTCACCAGGGTGTCAAAGGCTTGGAGTTTCCACTAGTCATGGTGATTCTCAATGATGAAGAGGCCGGAGGGTTCCTTTTCAGCTACGAAAAACTATTGGGCGTTAAGGCTCCGTCCGACAGTGATATCAAAAATCAGCGCGCTGGAAAGGATGATGCGCTATCCCGAACGCGCCGCCTGCTTTACGTCACCTGCAGCCGGGCAGAGAAAAGCCTGGCGATTGTGGTTTATACAGCTCAACCGGAAATCGCCAAAGAGCGCGTAGTCGAGGCTCGTTGGCTCGCAGCAGACGAGATAGAGATCATCTGAACCGCTAGGCTGGGCCCTCTCCGCCTCGCGCCCCCCGATGCCTTAGCGGAGAGTGCTGGCCGTTGACGGGCCCAGCCCACGGAGTTTTGTCCACGCCTTGTATCTCAAATCAATGGCTGTTGTTCAGGACAACCATCTCAGCGAAATGCAGCAAGCTGGTCATCTGCCCGCCTCCCCTACGATCAAGGTGGTGGCCCGTGATGCCCAAGGCCGTTGGGCCATCACGATCACATCGGATGGAGTCCCCAATCATGTGCACCACTTCGCCGGATCTGAACGCGCCACTCGGGATAGCACTCAGCTGATCACACGCCCAGTTGTACATCTGAGGCTCGTGCTTGAGGATGCCCAATTGATAGCTGTATGCGTAGACATCAAGGTTGGGGAACAGGCTACTTACTACTGCACCATAGGGCTGAGCGAGATTGGAGCATACAGCGATGGCCACGCTATGTTTCTGCAGCAACTCGATGCCGGCCAAGTCATCCGCGAAGGGTTCCACGCTTGCCAAATCGGTATCCAGCACTGCTTGGAGCTCAGCCAGACGGCCCTGAGGCAGATGGATACCTAGTGCTCCGCCGCACCCTCAAGACCGCAATTCAGCGTCATTACGAGGCGGGCATCATTCGGCGTGGGACGTCTTCCTTGGCGAAGCCCCTCCTTGAACAACAGGCGATAAGGTTGAACCGGTGCCTGGCTGTAAAGGATTGTTCCGAACGCATCCAAAATCACTGCTTTGACCGTCATGATGTCCCCGACTTAGGATCAGGCTCCAAGCTTAATACGGGTGCCAGTGGTGCGGATTTGTGAACCGAGGCTTTGGATGCGAAAAAGCACCTGACTTGACCAAGCGTTTGCATCGCATTTGACCACCTGTTTTCATTCGACTTGACCAGCCATTTAGATTGGATGTGACCAGCGCACGGATACGCCTTGACCGCCATGAATCGACCCATAGCAGCCCTTCAAAAAGATAGCTAACGGCCAAAAGCGGAAACTCGGCCCGTGCTGCGTCAGGCCAAGATAGTAAGCAGGACACTACATAAGGCGTATTGGGAAATTCAGACTCTGTACGAAAAAGCAGGTTATCGTCGTCTGCTTCACGCTGCACAAACCTTCTAGCCTTGGCCGGTCGCTTGTGGATTACTGGCCGTTGACCACCACCGTATTCAAACCATGAGCAAATGGATCGACCTTGCCCTCGACCGGGAAACCGGCATTGAAACCTTGCATGCGCATTTCGCGGGGCACAAGCATGCCTATGATCCGCACTGGCACGAAACCTACCTGATCGGCTTCACCGAGCAAGGCGTGCAGCGTTTCAACAGCCGCAAGATGCGGCACGACAGTACACCGGGTAAGGTCTTCATGCTTGAACCGGGCGACATCCACGATGGCGATGCGCCAAGTCCTGACGGATTCACCTACCGAATGCTGTATTTGCAACCGGCGTGGCTCGAACAAGCCCTTGATGACCTGCAACTGCCTGGTCGCGAGGCTGGATTGCCGAGCATTGGCAGCGTGCTGAACGACGATCCCGAGTTGGCTCGGGCCACCTTGTTCGCGTTTAATGCGCTGCATAAACAGGACGTACGCATGGTTCGTGATGTGGCACTGGATATGTTGCTGGAACGGCTGGCGGCTCATTTGTATCTCCGGCCTCAACCCGCCATCGTATCCCGCGCCCCAATGATTGCTCGACAGGCGCGCGATTACCTGATGGCTTACCATGAACAGGATGTTAGCCTTCATACCCTGGCTGAAGTCTGCGGCACCGACCGTTTCCGCCTGACCCGCGCTTTCAAAGCTGCCTATGGACTAGCGCCCCACGCTTGGTTAATCCAGTTGCGCCTCAGCCGAGGTCGTCAGATGCTCGCTGCGGGGATGCAGCCTGTGCAAGTCGCCAGCCGGCTTGGTTTTTCCGACCAAAGTCATCTGGGTCGCTGGTTCGTACGTGCCTATGGCATCACGCCGGGCGCATATCAGCAACGGACGGTTGGCGCGAATCGGCGCTGAACAAACGTACAAGACCGCCACACCCATACCCGACACAGTAAGCCTTTGATTATATAAGGGCCTACCATGCTTGCGTTTATTCTCTTTGCCTTCGTCGCCTCAATAACCCCGGGGCCGACCAATCTAATCGTCCTCAGCACGAGCGCCCGGCGCGGCTGGCGGTCATGCCCGCCGATAATCCTCGGCGCTGGGGTCGGTGCAGCTTCATTAGTGTGGGTTGCAGGCGCGGGTGCAAGCACGCTGATGCTGCCCGGCGTACGTCCGGCGATCAGTGTTTTTGGTTTGTGCTGGATGCTATGGCTGGCGTGGCAAATTTTCAACGCCCCTGTGACCGCCATCGACACGCAGACGGGAGAGACAACGCCTGAGCTGGGCTTGCTCGGCGCAGCCTTGTTGCAATGGGTGAACCCCAAGTCGTGGTTCATGGCGATTGCCGTGATCAGCGTGTTTACCGCACAAGGGCTGGGCCTGAATGCGTTGTGCTTGGCGTTCTTTCTGGTGTCGTTGCCATCCTTGGCGATCTGGGCGTTGTTGGGTCGCAGCGCGGCGCGCTGGCTCAGCAATCCAACGCAGTTGCAATGGCTGAACCGGATTCTGGCGGTGCTGTTAGTGATTTCATCGGCGACTACGCTGTTGCATGGATGACATGGTTATTCCTCCTCTGTGTTGGACGTGACCGTGGCGTCTTTCCTAAGGTTTCGGCACAGCGCAGGAGAGCAGTTAACGGCCAAAATCGGACAGTGATAGAAAAATAAATCTGTCGCCTTTCGATCGTCTTTTTTGGCTGTGGGTTGTCAGCAGTGGCAATTGCGGGCAACGTTGTACCGCTCGGTTATCACGACTTTAAAAATAAGGATGGGTCATGAAACTCAAGGAATGGGCTCAACTCGAGGCCCTTTATAAAATCAGTCGTAAACAACCCAATAAACACATATTCAAACTCCACAATGCTCGCAAGTTATGGCCAATGTGGTCAGCTGTAGGGTCAACCGCATTGCTTTTTGTGTTCGCAATGTTCGGCATCAAGAACCCTACGCTAATTCCTTACACCTACATGGCACTGGCTCCTTGGGCTCTTCTGCTCTATGTCACGCGCCTTAAGGCATTGCGCATGGTTTACCCGCAGCAGTTTGCAGATCACGCGATTGACCAGCAGCCGAGCCTTGAACGGGAAAACACCCTTTGTTATGCCTTCTTTCTGGAGGGATTGCGCAAGGAGGGCTACACGGTAGAGAAACTACGCGAGTTGTCAGCTTATGCGGGCCTGACCGGAAAACCCGCCAGGCCTGCTTTATCCCAGAACCTGAGTTTCGCCTCTCTGATCGCCCTGATGATCGCGTTGTGCACGGAAATTATTAAAGCCACGCCTTTGTTCACATGGGGCAAGGGCTCGGTGATCGTGGTGCTGGGTATGGGCGCACTGTTCTTAAACTGGCTGGTACTGGACGGTATTCGCAGCGTTTCCTATGAGCGGATGTGCATAAAACGCTATGTCGAAATGGCCGTTTTCGACTTGGGTGAACTTCTTGAGAAGACCGACGAGGTACCTGTGGAGCAGCAGCTACCGGTGGTGTTGAGCATCGCAGAACGAGACAGTAGCGTCAGCCCTGTCGCTGATTTGTCCTAGCTTTTTGGCTGCGAGGTAGATGCAGAGCTTTCAAGGTATTTAGGTAGAACAGGCAATAAGTAACCTGTGGCGAGCGGGCTTGTCCCGCGTTGGGTTGCGAAGCAGCCCCAAAAAACCAGCAGTCGAAGAGTGCCTGAGTCACCGCATTCTTTCTTTTGGGGTCGCTTCGCAACCCAACGAAAAGGGGACAGATTTATTTACCGCTCATCAGTCCGCTTCTGGCCGGTTAGCGACGGCCTGACCTCGACCGTCGCTATACATGGTCAAACCTCAGTCTGTTCTGCCATCTCCAAGGCGTCATCGACCTCAATCCCCAGATATCGAACAGTGCTCTCCAGCTTCGTATGGCCGAGCAGCAACTGAACCGCCCGTAAGTTTTTCGTTCTGCGATAGATTAGTGATGCTTTCGTACGTCTCATTGTGTGAGTGCCATACATGGCTGGATCAAGGCCAACGGCTTTCACCCAGCCTTTGACGATACGAGCGTATTGACGAGTGGATAAATGGTCTGAGGTATGCAGCCGGCTAGGGAAAAGGCAGTCCTCGCTGCGTAGCTGGGCTTGATGTATCCAAGCCGCGAGAGCAGACCGTGTTTGCTCAGTGATCTCAAACTGCACAGGCCGCTGCGTTTTCTGCTGCATCACCATGGATCGTGATGATACGTGCTCGCCATGAGCGACATCGCGCACGCGGAGCTTGGTTAAATCGCAGGCTCGAAGCTTGCTGTCGATGGCCAGATCGAAGAGAGCCAGATCTCGGGCTCTTTCCGCAATTTGAAGCCTTACTCGGATGGCCCAGATATCTCTCAGTCGGAGTGGGGTTTTCTGCCCGACCAGTTTTCCTTTGTTCCAGGGCTGACGGCTGCAGGTAGCGATGATGTTCATGACAAGTCCTCCACGTGTGGAAGGACAAGGATGGCTAATAGCAGCAACGGTCGCTAACCGGCCAATAGCAGACACTGGATAAATTTGGGTAAGGGTCTGGCTTTAGGCCATCTCTATTGAGCGAAGAGACGATTTTGAATACCAGCTGGTCGTCAATTACCTAGTTCCAATTCTCTCTGTAGCTCACTCAAAATAGTTGAAGAGTTGATCACAACGTGATCACTGACAACCGGTTCCGCACCATGAATTATCGAGTTGCGAAGAGTTATTAGAGCCCGGATTTCTCTATATAGCGACTCGCTAATTTTTTCGTTTCGGAAAAGCATTTCGGTTAGTTTTGCATTGGAAACATATCGGCGAGGTCGGTTGGTGTATTTTATTGAAGATGTTGCTTGATATATTGATCCGTACTTGGCGATAATTTCCTCGATTTGATTGTAGTTTTTCAAGAACTCTTCAAGGCTTCCTTTGTTCGCTTCCTCTCTTGAAGGGTCAACCTGACTCTGAAGCTTCCTGCTTTCTCTTTCAATTCGTTTGGGAGATATGACCTCAAAAATAAAATAGGTCACAGCCAGTAATGTTATTACAAATGCGGACTGAGCTGAATTTATAATTATCGTACTAAATGATGTTCCCGCACCCTCGTATGATATAGCCAGGTTTGAGAGTAGCAAGGTAACGACGGAAGATAGAGTTACAAATAGCAACAAAGTAAAATATCTACTTTTAAGGCTCTCTACAGCCTCAACCAAAGTTTCATCTTCAATCTCTTCACGACTTAGCTCATTGCGGAAAAATATGAAGCCCGTGAGAGTTAATCCATAGACGCCGGCTAAAACTTGTGCTGAAGTTGAAAATAGATAAAGAATTTGATTTTCGTTTAGTATCAGAATTGGGCTGCTTGCACCTACGTAGCTTGTAGTTGCCGCCATAAAAGTAAAAGCAATACCGAAAAAGCCGATAATTTTTGTGGGTGCCCAGTAATTTTGCATTTGACTCTACTGTTAATTTGGCGATTAGGTGGGTAATTTTTGCGTCATTTTTTCTAGTGCCGCTTGTTGTTCTTGCTTCACTCCTTAATCCACGTGAGTGTCGTGCTAGCAAATTCGACATATCGCGGGGAGGCAACGGGGTGTGACTTCTGCGCACATTACGGAGTTACCGAATCGGTGTCTACGACCAGTCTACGGTTTTGAGCTCAGCTCCTCGTCACCGGCAGCTATTGGTGCTGACAACTGATCGCTCCTGACCGATGGCTGTCGATCGTCAAGGCCTGACACAGACAAAAGCAAGTATGCACTCTGGGCAGAGTTTATTTACTACCTCAAGAACCCGGTGCTTCACATGCTTTCGAGCGCTAGAGCGCCCCGGCCACCTGGAGCAAGTATCAAGCCCTCCGATACCAAGAAAAATCGCTCCAAAGAGGGAGCTACAACTTGTGTCACGCACACCGTACTGTCGTGGAGGGTTCGCGAGTAGACTGTTACTCCTACAGAGGACAACCTTTCAATGACATAGCTTGTCTGCCCCTCTAGGGTATCGCAAAGCTCGCTGCGGTCATGCTTCATCAGATCAACAGCGACAACCGACACCGAGCCACCTCGATAGCTAAAGATTCCGTACTCGAGAAGACACCGCTGATACTTGGTCAGCCGCTGACCATGAAGCTCTCGCGCCAACGGCGCGCGATCCATTTCGAAGCTATAAACGTGGAATCCCTGCACGGCCTCAAGAACAGCTCTCTCGATGCCATAGGCCACCGAAAGAGACGAGCCGCTGCCGAAATATGTTTCATACGGCGGTTCCAGCTGTCTGATCTCTGCAAGACACGACGGGATTCCGATATCGCTGGTCATGTCGTATAGTCTGAGCGTCGCCCGGGCCTCGTTCTCCGCCAACACGCAAATTTCCTTTAACTCCTGTGGAAGTGTGTCGATATCTATTATGCGCACGGGGTCTGCATTAGCCTTGAAGACAGTACGTAAAAGTTTTGTACTGAGAGCGTCTCGTTCAATGAGCTCCAGCAAACCATGAAGAATGGCTTCGCTCTTGCTCACACCGCTGGCCGTGCCGGAGTTAGTGCTGTAACGCCTTAAGCGGGCGCTCCCGAGGAAAGCCTCTTCAATCGAGTTTTCTGAACGAAACTTCGGATGCGTCAAAAACGCTGGATATTGAATAGCCTGACTATCACTCAGGCCTTCGAAGTGAATTCGACTTAATGGTACATCGTCAATTTCAGGATAGAGCTCTAATCTTGGGCTACCAAAATAGAACGCTGCATCGGAGCTGGAGCGATCGAGTGGTGCAATATTCGAGCGCCTAATAACCCGATCAAGCTCATATTGATAATGCTCGATGGCTTCAAACAGCGCAGAAGCCGTTGACTGGCGACCAATCCCTTTACCTTTCCCCACGTACGACTTGCCGTACCTATCGGTAAGTGTGCAGACGGTGGATTTAAGCAGATCGCCATACTCGATTATAGCAATCTCAAGCGATTGTTCGGCGCAAGACCTTGTCGCCAGCGCTAAAGCTATTTCAACCTTAACGCTACGCTCCATCTGAAAGCTCGACATCGCCGCTTAATCATCCTGGCCCGCAGAGCTAAGCTTCAACACCTCAATAATTTCAGGCACGTTAGACTGCGGTACTTCGAAGGTTTTGACGCTCGATCCCTCTATGATTACAGTGAACTTCGGATATGTCCCATCTAAAACCTTTGCCTTCTCAATCGCTTCCAATATATCGTTGACGGCTTGGAATGCAATAACTTTGTAGGACTTGTCGTGGTCGAATTTAGTTGTTTTTCCCATAACTTTATCCTCAATGCTCTATGCGAGCTCGTTGTAGGAGGAGAATTGCACCGCCGTGTTGACATTCGAGTTACCCCCGATTGAACAAGCCAGCGAGGTGTAACTATAGCGGATCTCATGCCTTATTCCAGTCTGATTCGGCAGGCTGGCTACTCCTTCTGACGGGCCGCTTCTGGCCGAGGCTGTGTAAAAACGTTTTTGAGCGCGACAGGTACTCAAAACCGGACTTAAAGTCGCGCTTCTACGCGAAATCCACATCTGCTGACGTCCAGATAAATTTCAGATTTAACGTAGACGCGCGCACTTCAATCTTGGCGAAGCGTTTTTACACACTCTGGGCCGTTTCCTGCCGGTCAAGACGTAGCCGTGCGCTGGTCACATCCGATGCAAATGGCTGGTCAAGTCGAATGTAAACAGGTGGTCAAATCAGTGCAATTACCCATTTGGACGGCCAGCAGTGATTTATGGCGACTTGGAGTGACGTCAGTCCACCCTGTCGCCGGCGTGCCACGCTGAAACATGCTTTATTGCAGGGAATAGATTTCCGCTCCATCATCGGCGCGGAAGCGTTGAGTAATCTGCCTCGACGCACGACTGACCGCGAGTAGAGTCAATGAGCATTACGGATAGCGGCGCATTCATTCGAGAGGTCAAGAAGGCCCCTCAGATTTTCTACACCATTCACTACTCCTGCCAGAGCCTGTACGACGATAACGAAGGCCTCTCCCCCCGTATCACCTCCATTGCCATTACGCATTACGCTACCGGTCAGGCCGTTAGTTTCTCGACGCATTCCATCGCTGAAGAGCTTCGAATCGGGCGTGAGGACGTTCTCGGGAATTTCGACGCGGTAGAGCTCCAGTTGCTAACCGGTTTTTATCAGTTCGTCCGTGACAGGCGCGACAAGTACTGGGTGCACTGGAATATGCGAAACCTTACCTACGGATTCGAACACCTTGAGCACCGGTACCGAGCACTAGGCGGAAGAGATGCTTCCGTCATCCCCGTGGAGCGCCGGCTGAATTTGAATGACCTCCTGGCCGACCGCTATGGCTCTGGTTATGCGAATCACCCCAAAATGAAGTCCCTGATGGAGCTTAACGGTGGCATTCCCCGGCATTTCCTTGAGGGCAAAGAGGAGATCCAGGCCTTCGAGAACAAAGAGTTCATCAGGATGCACAACTCGACATTGTCAAAGGTAGGGTTTCTGAACTCCACCATCCGGAAAATGGTAACCGGAAAACTCAGAACTGCTTCAAGAGGCTTCGGCGTTGCGCTTGACCGTATTTTCGAAGGCAGATCAGCGAAAGCGATTGCCCTCGTCGGCGCGCTGATCGGGATTGGTGTTGGAGTTTGGCAGTGTATTCTCTGGTTCAAGGACGTTTAGCAAGCGTCCCAGGCTGCGACTTGTGCATAGTTGATGCACGGTTGTCATTTACAGAGTAGCCATTCTCGGGATCACCTAGGCTCCTGAAAACGCGCGCATCATGCATCGCTGAATGATCAGACAATTGCCGCCTACTGGAGGTGGCTAGGAATATGTAAACCATGAGCACTGATGCAGAATTCGACGCCATTAAAAGCCTAGGCCGCGTGGCCTTACCTCGTAGCAATACCTACCTGTTTCGTTTGGGTATTGCCTTGTACGGTTTTGCCTCGATCGCCAGTTTCATGGCCGAGGTTACCTGCCACCTTGATCCCACTTTGAACCGGACGAAGCTTGAGGAGCAGATGGGCGCAGGCTTGCTTAACGCCTTTCGAAAGGCAGTGGAGAAAGGGGCTCTGTCCTACCCCGATGTCGTCGCACCTGGACAATTGGCGGCTGACTTGTTTCAGGCGATGAACGCCGAACGCTCAGACATTGTCCATGCCTACCCCATCACCAATCCTGAGGGTGAGCAGATCCTCCATCGCCGCAAGGACGGTCAAGGCAAATACTTCGAAGTGACCGATGTGTTCCTGGACAGTTTCAACTCACGCTTGCACGAGGTAAGTCTGCAGCTTTACGCCATACGCAGAATCGTGAGGCCTGATCTGGGGGACTGAGCAGGCAATTACTGCTCACCCCCCCCCCGGTTGACCGGACTCATAAGCCCCAACTACGTTGGAGGTCATCAGTCGCTGAGCAGAAACCATGGCACTCGATCGGGGAAGATCAGTGATGCGCAGATGGCACCGATCCGCGTTGCAGGATTTTGCAGCGATGTATCCTGAAGCATCTGGGGCCTGCATGCTTCCTCCCAGCGCTGCACGACATCCGCCACCTTCCATACCTTCTGGCCGACCTGGAAGACGTGATTTATACCGTTACGAACGAATGGCTGGCTGAACTCCAGGTAGCTTTGCGGAAGGAAGATGTTGAGGTGTGCGTGATCGAGGCTTGCCAGGTTGTAATCCAGCTCGTCTTCAAGGGAATGACGACGGCTTATGAGCAGGACAAGCGCCAAGGTCTCCGAGGGTGAGCTGCTCAAACGCTTCAACTCGGCGGGATCTTTGTCGGCGCGTGCTTTGAGATAGCCGAAAACGTTCTCTGCCGACAACAACGGCTGGGCAAGTCGACCCTCGTGCTCAACGAGCGCGTTAGTCAGCGTACTGACGACCAATTCGCCAAGGCCATTCGCGTCATCCGTATTAATGGCAGTAAGGAAGGCGGCCCAGTACGGTGCTTCGTCTTCACTCATGCCCGCACAGGCGCTAGCGTAGTGCTCCACCAGTGGGGCACTCATTTGCTCCAGAGCGTCTCTGAGATTAGCGTCACTGACACCAAGCTCCCGAGCCAAGTGCACAGCTGCGCCTGCCCAGCCTAAAATCCGAGAAATGCGCTGCGGGAGGTAGAACAGATCGGGGATGCCATGCCGGGACAGCGAACAAGGATTTTCTCGAAGCCCATTGACGATGTCCCACAGCCGGTACTCAATCTCTGTCACGATCTCGTGAGCGAGTCCCAGAATGCAGTCGCGAGAGGCATTGTCCTTCTGGGACGACTGAAGGAGCAACGCTGCGCACGTTGCGCTCAGATCGACCCGAGAAAAGCTGTTGGTGTGGCGCCCTGCGCCCTTCTCCAAGGATTGCCAGATGCCGCCGATAAACGCGCCGGCTGCGTTGGGTATGTCGGCCAGGCGATCAACGCACGTGGAAAGGACAGGAAAAAGCTTTTCGGCGGTGAGTTCATGTTCCGGGGCAAACATCAGCTTGTACAGCTCGGTGGAATGAGCACTGATGGCTTGTCCGGCCGGGGACGCGGGTGAGATGCCTGTGATCCCCAACAAAGAGGACGCCGGATTGTCGGAAGCATGCGGATTGCCGAACAGCGGCATATGACCGTATAGGTTGACGCCCCACACGGATGGCATCTGTCCTCCCCGGGTCTGCTCCGACACGAACTGTGCAGCTGGTCGACCAATATCCAGTAAATCAAGAACGCCTGCTCGCGACCCGGTATCGATCTCGCCACTCAACACTTTGAGCAGTGCAAGGGTTCCATACCCGCCTTGACTGGTTTCGCTGGCGTACTGATCTGCCGCTGACGATACAAAAAACGACACGCCAAATGTCTTGGCCTTACCAATCACTTCCGGCTTGAGCAAGATACCGAGGTTGGACACCATGCCCCCGGCATGGCAGGCATCAATGATCACATTGCAGTGGGCAGCTTTGAGTTCGTTGAAGTATTCGAAGAGTCGACTGAGCGCAAAACCCGTGGTGGAGAGACGATCTGCACGGGTGTCGCTGAGGCAGAGAAAATAGCTGTCGTTGGCCTCACCGCCATGCCCGGCGAAAAATAGCGTGAAGCTGTCGATTTCATCGTACTTGTCCTGAATATCAAGCAGCATTGCATCCAACTGACTCCTGACAGGAGAGCGTAGCAAGTACGCGTCCTCCGACTGGATACGGCTCAATGGCCCTGTCGAGAGTGCAGAGTGGATGGAGAGCGCGTCACGCTCGGCCCCGGACAATTGGCTGAGCGATGGAGACTGGTAATTGTCACAACCGATGCACAGCAAAACCCTGGCGCCCATCACTGCCCCCTACTACGAAATTTAGATTTTCGCGCGACTTCCGCTGTCAACGCCTGGGTGATTTTGATCTTCTTCACCTCCTCGACCCTGGCAAGCAATTCTGGCTCATGCAGCGAGGGATCTGTGTGAAGGCGCTTCGCGAGGCTGGGATGCATGCGAAACTCTGGAAGCGATACCTGACCATCTCGATCAACCGAGTATTCGACTGTTTCGATAGCCTTGAGCATCTGTTCGCCAAGGCTGGACGCGGAACCATCGATGCCATTGCCGTGCTCTTCGCAGGTATCGGAGAGCATCTTATAGAACGCCTTGGCGTAGCTGTCGGCCATGCTGCTGGATATTTCATCAACTGTACGCTCAATGACGTCTAGCCGGGCTCCCATGATGTCCTCAAAGCGCAATCTTGTTTCGTGCTCGATCGTCTGCATTTGGTCGACACGATCAGGGTCGTAACTGTGATGCGACTGCCACGAGCCACCGTGGCTGAATCGCTGGACGTTATCCCCCCCACTGACCTGTCTTTGTGCCCGATTGAGTTTCTCTCCTGTGGCTTGCATGAACGTCTTCATGACGATTTCTGCTTGCGCATCAAAGGGGAAAGGATGGGCTTTATCCCTCATATCTGACTCCTGACTGACCAAGCGCGAATTGTTAGACTCTATGATGAAGAGAGATCTTTCCAGCTCCCTCTTCGTGGCATGGCAATAGTATGACCTCAATCCTCTATGGGGAGGAGCTTGGGACAGGCTTCGCGATTACCGAAGTCCCCCTTGCAGGATCACTGATTCAGAGAGCTCAGGCACTAAAGGGGTACAGCAGCACTGCTTGTTTCTGGACAGCCGCTGCAGGCGGAGAAGCTCCATCGGACGCGTCTGAATCGGTACCTGACCGCGCATACCACCGACGAAGCCCGGCCAATGAGCATTGCCATCGTAGCCGGCGTAGAGTTGTGCGCAGAGCTTCACCATGCCATGCGCTTAATCCAATGATACGGTGTAAACCCTCAAACTCTATCTTGTAGAGGCAGGGCCACGCATCCTCCTTGCCCTTCCGGAACGCACCAAGTGCTGCTCAAAACGCAGTTAGCGAGGTTACTGCTACAGGTGTGATCCTGCAGGACGCTCAGCAGATTGACGCTGACATTCGCATTTTGGCGGCCGACATCAAGGCGCCGGCCTTTCTTACCCAATTGGACGGATTGGCAAGGAATGGCGCAAGTGCGTTTGCCCCTCTGACATCGTCAAAAGAAGATGGTCAGGCGGTAGCTTTGGCCGCGCCAGCTTTGGAGTGGAGAGCAGTTCGCTACTTGGAGTGCGCATCACGGTCTCATCATTGGTAATGAAGAACTCGTCATTGCCGCGTACGTCGTAGCGCAACGCGAGTTCGATACCTTGAGCAACATCGGTGATCACCGAGTCATTGATGCTCCCGGTCAGCTCTGCGCCAACGAGACTACCTTCGGCATAGAGATGGCGTTGGCGCACTGCGACATTACGTACTGAGTGGAACATCGCGTGCGCGACCACCTGAGCGAGGCGAGCCTCAGGTGGTCTTGCCTGACTGGGCGCCCATCGGTACGTCCGGCGAACTCACCTTCCGAACTCCAGCTTTGATGGCGATGGTTGAGCAGCGTCTCTTGTCGACCCACCATGGGGTAGGCCGAATAAGAGATTAAATTGAAAGTAATTATATCTGGCAGCGTCCTTCAGAGTCTAATCGTCCTGCCCGTCGAAGGATTTTGAATAGATTGGCACCTGCAATCGTCCCCAGCAGCTCCTTATACCTCGTCGACTCAGCGTTAACTTTTGTTTTTCTAGAAGCTACTGCTGACCCTCCAATCATCTCTAGCTTCTGCAGATCGCTCAGCGATGCCTTGTAACGTGCGACCGACGCACTAGCCCTACAAGGAAACACATCGACACGACCGTAAAACCTAGACTCAGCTGCAAGATTTCGAAGATTATCTAAGGTTTCGCCGCTGTTCGTATTATCATCAAAGACGAGCAGCCAATTTTTAGATTCCAATTTTTGCCTAACTCCTTCACCAACGGTGGCGTCCTTTAATATTTTGGCGTACGGATAATCTGATAGTTCAGAAAAAGAGTTGGCATTTTTTACATCATAGATTGAATAAACTACTGACCCTGCATTGGCCACTACCTGTCCTTTTATTATAGTTCTGGCAAAGGTGTGTTTAGCAAAATGGCCAACCAATGTACCGCCATAATTTACACTCATCACATGCAAAACATCGCTTACTTGATCAAACCCTTTCCGAATCAAAATATTAATGGCATTTTGTGCGGTTTTGATCATAACAAGAGGATCGTTTTCCTCCCGATAGATTCGTATCAATTTACTCAATGCTGCTTTTTTTGCATGCAAGTGAGTCGTGCTCTTTGTGTATAGCCTTCCCTTTGAATTTTTCTTTTTTTCCTGCGAAGATTCTCGTTGCTCGCAAGCTTTTTCATACTCTTGAAGAAGCTCAAAGAAAATCTTCATAAGGCCTAGCGGCCCATTTATTGCCTGCAGCCCGGCATCCCCAGATTCTGGATCAGAAGTCCAAAGCTGACCAACCAATCTCGTATAGGATATTTTATTGTCATTTAGTAAAATATCAACGTACAAACCAACCTTGTCATCAAGCTCAGCAAACAAGGTCACGCTTTCACCGCCCAGCCTGATAGTCGACTGAGCGCCCTTAAATTCTTTAAATTTCGCAGGGCACTTACTTTTAATGGCCCTGACAACGTCGCGGCTAAACACTAGGTTCCCTGAGTGCTCAGGATCAAGGAAATGCTTATTGCACATAATCTGAGAAATATTTTGCAAAAAAGCAAAAATATTTATTTTAGCATCCAACAATCCTAGAAGAAACTTGCGGATCGACCTAGGCGGGCGTACGGTAATAAATTTGTTAAAAGCGACATCAAGATCCAAGCCAAGTGTTGCCTTTACAAACCTTATCATAAGACTTTCTTTGGCCATAAACTCAGAAATATGCTCAAGCATATTCGGCGTGTTATGAACTTTGTAGTGATTGATCAGCTCACGCAAATCATCAAGCCGCTCAATTGAGATTTCCCATTGATCCATAAAGAATCGGTCTGTATCGGCGTGCCCCAAAGTATGTTTACCACTCGCCATCTCCTCTCGAATTTTTTTTATTTTTTTGGGAGCTATTGCCCAAAGAATCTCTCGGCAAAAATTTTTCTTATTACTCTCAATGGACTGCTTGAAATCAGAGAAAAAATATTCGTCCAGCAGCCCAATATTCTGATTAATTAAACTATAGTGCCTCAACAAATCAGAACAAAAATCTTCAAAATCAAAGCGATTAATTTGAAGATCATTAATGGATGTGTTACGCCCCTGAAGTCCAATGGAGACGCTATCGAAAGCAAAGTAATATTCGGGGCTTCTAAACACCATCCCCGAAGATTTCGCATATGCAAAGCAATGAATTAGGCTTTTCGCGTAGTCATAATACTGCTTGTCACTCGCAGCCAACATTGTTTCATCGCAGCCAGTCGCCAACGGACTAAGCACGCCACCTATTTCAATGAGGTCATCCCTGCTTAGCTTTATAGCCCCATCAACATAAAAATAGTCTCGCAGCGTCGCTAATATTTTTTCATCGGCCTCTAGCACAGTCTTATAATGAGCCTTGGCCTTAGCGAGCAAGTCAAAATAATCGTTTCCGTCAGACCCGACTGCTAGGGCCCAGGTACTAACAGCCCCTTCTTTATGCTCCCTTAACACATCAATGAGCATATCCGAGTACACGCTAGAAACTTGATCGGACATCTGAAATATAGATTTTTCAGTTATTGAGACTTCTTGCCCTGGCCGAGCGATCCTTGTCCGGTACGACTTCATACTATAATCAATCCGTAATGTGGCGAAAACATTGATTGGGGCGACCTAAACTATGTCAGCCACCTTATCACTAAAAATGGAAATAACGCGATAATTCAATTATCTTACTGCGGCCAAAATCCTACCATTATGGCGTGAAACTTATGGATTGAAAAAGCGAGCTAACGATATAGGTGTATAATGGCAATTCTCGTTATCGAAATAATAAGCAGAACTGCGCGGTTTGTGTACTTTTTGACTCACCCTCGCCCATCTCGGCGCACTGACGAACACAACTCCTGAAAGATGACTATTTTTGGAACTTTTCATCAGCTTCTCTGCTAAGGTGCGATAACGATTTTCACTGTCCCTCGCGCTAGCCTCTAACGTTAGGTCTGACTCCCGCTCTACTTTCAAGATCAGCACTCCTGGTCGCGTTCCTGTCATCTGTGAGCGAATTGCGCGCTTGGACTCATTCATGATCCGATCATCTAACTTGCTTGGAATCGTAGTATCCACTCTTAGCCCTAGCCCGCCTCCGTTGAGCAAATGTTTAGCGTACGTACGCGGCTGACACTTAGGCACTTGGGAGCCGAGTAACATGTCCATTGCCTCCTGCCAATGACATCCTCTTTGATCGAATGGGAAGCCTTCCATCAAAGCCCCTCTGATTGAGATTTCACAAATCCCGGAAATGTCGATTGGCAGACCATCATCAAGATTTTTACGCTCAAAAAGGCATTCGCTAATTGAGCCTATTAGGGCGTCAAGCTCCTTGGGTTTCTTGGGGATCTTCTGATTAAAAACGACAGAAACGCAGACCAACTGATCGGGTTCGAGGCACAATTCAGGCTCCAGAAACCTGATCAATTTATTAGCAAAAGCATCAATGGACGCGATCGGGAGAGCATCACCTTTGTCGACTGAGAAGGTTTTGCATTCCACTTCAACCGCCCCTATTAATGGATCGTGTACAAGCAAGTCGAATGTCTCAATGCCGGAATGTTCATCTGGCCACTCTATGCCCACGCCGCGTATATGAAAGTGATTCGCGACAAAAAGCTCAAAGCTCAGACTTCGATATTCATCGGGTTCTTTGAAGGCCGCCAATAACCTGGCTTTAAGTGATTCCGGCCCGCCGACGGCGCCGCTTTCCAATAGGTGAAGTGCTTGCCCGACTAGCTTCATGGCCTCTAAAACAGATGGCCACGCTGCTGACGATGGCTGCAATCCGTGCAGGTGGTACTCGTTAAGCCCATAGGACAATACGTAGGACGTTTGCAGCCACTCGGTAGAGACGGGGTTTTCTTTCATCCCATACCCCAACCTTGTTATTTGCTTGCACCAAGGTCTGTCTGGAAACTCATGCTCCAGCTCTGCATAGATCGAAGCAAACGATTCTTGACGAATTTCTGTCAACACCACACAGCTCCCTTGCCCATCGTAATTTAACCGATTGTTCAGTAATTTCAGGTTTTACCAAAAAAGGGCATGGTGGGATACCACTCGATTTTTTGAATCAAGCTGGACGGCTTAGCTGATTTTAACGAGCTGACCTTCACCATGAGGTTAGTGAATAAGCCTATCACCGCTTATCCATAAGCGTCCGCCCAACTCACCTTGCGTAAGTCAGGCCGGTAACCGCGTACAAACCGCCAATTGAGTGCAGCGCCTGTTCGGCCAACTGGCTTTTGTTAGCGACATGCAGCTCGAAGAACTTGCGGCGAGCACGAGCCATGCAGCCGATTTCAGTGATGCCTTGTTCAAAATCAGCCTTGTATCCAGCGAAATCGTCGCAGACCAGCTTGCCGTTCTAGTCGCCCAGAAAGTTGCGTGCATGTTCTCCGGCACGGCTTGGGCTGAAGTCGTAAACCACCGCTTTGAGCGCCGAAAACGGCGTAGTGCTATAGGCCCAGACGTAAGCTCGGTGAGTTCGCCGGACGCTTACGCCCATCGAGCCCGCTTTTCACATTTACTACCCTGGGCGTCAGCAGATGCCTCCGGGGCTGCGCGAGCTCATTGACACGTTACGGCTGGAGGTTGAGGGCTGAAAAGTCTGCCCCAAAGCGTCTCAGGCGCGACCACGATCCCGAGGCGGCGTGCCCTCAACCTTCTAGTTTTGAGTCTCGCTACACGCGGAACCTTTTTTTGCCGTATCGATTGCCTGTATACCGAGCTTTCTTCACGGGCTTTTTCTTGGGAGGCTTGTAATCGCACTCCGGGAAGTTGGTGCATCGAACGAACTGGCCGTTCTTGCTCTCCTGCACGACCAAGTCGCCGACGCAGCAACGGGGGCATGGATGGAGCCTGACCGGAGCTCCGTGTACGTCCTCAACCTGAAGCGCACTGTCGCTCGCCAGTTCCTTTATGAAAATCGAGACCTTGCTCGCAACGGTGTACATCACCACTGTACGTCTAGCCCGGGTCAACGCAACGTAAAAGAGGCGGCGCTCTTCTGCGAACGGATAAGAATCCCCATTGGGCATGACGAGACCAAGGACTGGGTCGTCAGTCATGGTGCTGGGGAAGCTGCGGCCACGCTTCATGCTCACCATCGATGGCAAGATCACGTAGTCAGCCTCGGTACCCTTGGAGCGATGTACGCTTAAGAATGACACTTCAATAAATTGACCGAAGCGCGCCTTCCAGTTGCCGGGGACGAATTTGATCTCCTTGTTGTACCTTCCGAGAATGCAGACCTTGATCAGCCTGTCATCTGCTTTTGGGATCGTGCCATCTTTCAGCCCAGCTACTAGGCCTTCTAGGAAGCTGTTGATGCCGTGGTCGATACTATCTGCATCCGCCACCATTACCGCCCTAAGCGCAGGCCCCACAGCGGGAGTTTTCGAGTACACCGTCTTAGTCAGCTGCACCGGGTTTCTGCTTACGAAGCGGCTGGATACGTCACACAAAGCCTGGGGGCACCTGAAGGTCTGCTCCAGCTTCAACAACTGACCAGATCCGAAGTACTCCCTGAACTCAGTCATCACCGACACGTCAGCGCCAGCGAATCTGTTGATGGATTGCCAGTCGTCGCCGACAGCAAAGAAGTGGCGACCCGGGACGCTCACCAGCGCCCGACAAAGGCGCGCTCTCGCTTTTGATGCGTCTTGAAACTCATCGGCCATGACCAACCGGAAGTTCGGTACGCATCTGCCCTGCTCCACATGCTCGGCGGCCTGCACCAGCATGTCCTCGAAATCGAGACCTTTATCATCCTTGAGGGCCTTGTTCCACGCTTCCATAACCGGCCAGAATATGTCGAGGAACATCTTGTAGCGATGTTTGAACAACCCCATAGGAAGCTCATCCACCCGCTTGAGCAACTCATCTTCCGTCAGGCAGTTACTTTTGACATGGGCGATGAAGGTGCGGATGAGACCAATCAGCTTGGTAGTGGATAGCGGCGGCTGGCGGTCTGGGGGAACGGGACGATCAGGGTTTGGGTCGAGCTCAATCCCCCGGCTGGTGAGTTCCTGCGTGAGATGTTCAACCCACGTGTTCTGTCGGATTTGGTGCGATGTTGTTTCGATCAGATGGGTACCACGCTCACGGTGCAGCGCGCGCTTCCATATCGCGTCTTGCAGATACCCCTCGAAGTGCCCCGGTGGCTGTCCCTGCTCGTCCAAAGCAAAATGCTCGTGATACAGGCCAATCTTTGGGTAGTAAAAGTCAGGACGGTATTGGCTATGAGTCGCAGTAGCCGTGTCATGCTCGTAGGGGCGCTCATAGACGTACTCGACACCGTTATAGTGGAGCCAGTTCGCAATCATGCACTCCTCCAGGCTCTTCACCGGATCACCTTGGATCGGATTGAGCCGGCCAGCTTTTGTCCCGGCCTTTGGAGGTGCTTTCATGGATTTAAAGTCAGGAAGATCCCGACCGAACACTAGGCGGAACAGATCCCAGCGACTGCGGAATGCCACCGAGTTGTCCTTGAGATGATCGACCAATTCCTCCAGCTTCTTAAATGCCAACGGCTCTTTTACAACCCACTCAGGAACTCGTGGTTTCTTTTTGGTGGCATAGCCAATGATGGCGAGGCCGAGCCGGTGGAACGTCTTGGCGCGTACCGTGGCGCCCTCCATCTTCAGCCGCTTGAACGACTCCTCAGCGCGCTTCGCCAGCTCTTTGGCTGCATCCTTGTTGAAGGCCAGCATGACGATTTCTTTTGGCTGAAAAAAACCTCGATCAATCGCGTACGCTGCTTTGGCAACCATGGTAGAGGTCTTGCCGGAGCCCGCTGAGGCCGCAACCAGAACGCGATTATCAAAGCAGATCACCGCCCGCGCCTGCTCATCGTTCAGAGGCCGCTTTTCGACCTTTGACAGGAGCGGTTCACAAGCAACGAGTTCTCGTTTGGTGTGTTCTTTGTTGAACTCGCGCCACTTAATGCTCCAGTCCGCTCGCCAGAAAGTAAGCACGCGCTCGATATCTTCAAGGCGAATGCTAAGAGCAACCCTCAAGTCATGGTCTTGAAGTAGCTCATTCAAATCTGTCTCAGGGATTCCCAATCTTGGCCTGGTTGCCTGCAAACCCATCTGCTGCTCATGAGTTACCCATCGCCGCTGGGCCATCGCATCATTGAAGATACGAGCAGCTTCCCCAAGCCAGTCTCGAATCTGCATGTACGCGATTCGAAAGCGTTCATGCCGCGCCAGGGTGCGTTTCTCGGCCTCACGCAGCGTCTCCTCGCGCAATCGGTCGTGGGCCTTGGTGACATCTTTTATGACCGCGTTGAGCCCCGAAACTGAAGCTTTCGGTAACCCGCCTACGCTGCCGCCCGGGTAACTCACTCGGCCCGAGAACAGACCTCTTGTCGCTTGCATGCTGGATACTTCGTCGGATCGAATCACAACGCGCTCGCCATGAACATCCAGCTCAAAAAAACCGTCTGCAAGACGCAGTGACCATGGTGGTGACATCGACAGTATCCGGCCGAAAAACGAAGGGCCCCAAACGTATTCCTTACTCAAACCTTCCTCCGTTACGACGATTGATCGCGAGCGAACAATTGCTCGTGCCCCTGTGGGATCGTCATTCATACCTTAAAAAAGATCCGGCCCCAACGGCCCAAAATTAAACACCGACCCTAATGAGCCACCCTGATTGATCATAGAGTGGGTTGAAGGCAGAGCAGCCCCGCATCATGAGTTTCGGCCAGATCATAGCGATGGTGATCAGTCACAGTGCCCTGCGGTTCGGTTAACGGCCCTATCAACTTCGAGTTGCCGATCTGCAGGCGTACGCATGGCTATAACCGATAATCAACGAGCTCTGCCGCCAATCGACGTATCTCGTCCGCCGCATGCGATTCGGGGGAGATATCCAGGACGGAATCGAAGTACGAAAAACCCTCCATGAATGGTTGGTCATAGTTGTATTTGTCGATCACGACTTCATGAGCGTTGGTCAAGTGAGTCATCAGGCGAGTCAAAGGCAAGGACTTGATGTCCTTGAGAATATGTTCTCGGAATTTACTGGAGCTGAGCCGCCTTGCTTCCAGCCCTTCTACCAGCGCAGGAGGAATCTCCAAGCCTCCAAAAAACTCCTCCAATTCTTGGCTTCTGCCACCTACATCATTGCGCGTGACTAACCCATAGCATCTCGGCGTACGGCGTCCGCCCTTGCTTGTGAGCAATCGCACATTCAATCGCTGGGCGCTATCCACTGATTGATGGCAGGCGCTGTCGATAATGATCACAACCAGGTCTGAATGGGCACGAATGAGGTCGACCTTGAGATTTAGGTCAAGCAGGACATAGTCATAGTCAGCCTTGATGTCCTTGAACATTCTGGAGGAAGCAATCCTTTCGACCATTGAACCCAGCGTTCCACCCATTTCGAGCTCCAGTCCGCTGCGATCCATGGGGGATCCATGATCCACGATGTGTCGCAGTCGCTTGGTGAAACTGCTTTTTTCGGCCACGCTAAAAAATACGTCTGTATAGCCAAAGAAGTCGACACCGGCAGCCAGTGAATGGGCCTTGGGGTGCTTCCCATTTGAAGCGTCATCCTCATAACAACAGTCATGCGTAATGATTGCGACGTTGCTTCCTCGCTCCACCAAACATGCTGCTACATCAACGGTAATGGGCGACTTACCGACCCCTCCCTTGAGAGATGTAATGCTCAGCACGCGGGCTGATCGCGCAACCTTAAGCAGCTTGGCGATGTTCGAGGGCATCGAAATACCCGATCGGTCAAAAAAGTTTCGTACGACGCTTTTGCGCGGTGAGCGCTGACCCTGCTCGTAATATCTCCAGGTTCGTTCGCTCACGCCTGCGCATTCTGCGGCCCTGAATCTGGACATCAAATGTTCGATCCGGGAATTCATGAGCGCAGTGGCCAGTGGGGACATAGCAATTCTCCTTGTCTGTCGAAACAGCCTAAGGGTTTGCGAGATGAGAAAAAAGATGGCACAGAGTTCCGCAGGATTCGCGCGCAAAGGGCACTAAATTAGTCGAGGGCAGAGTACCAAGCGTGATCGTTGGATTGATCTCGTAAGAGGATGGAGGAAGGGATGGAGATGAACCTGACCACCCTGATGTGGGCCAGCGTCGCACGTGGACAATCACTCAGGCTCAAACCACCGAGCATCAGGTGATCATGCCGGCGTCAGCGACTACATCGACTTAACCTCCACCACCTCGACGTAGCGAAATTTCTTCCGGGCAGCCTTCACCGCCTCCTGCTCCGCCAGCAACTTGCTCAGGGTGTCGGCTTGATGGATCAACTCAAACATCTTGCCTTCGTATTCGTTGCCGACCATCAGGGTCACTTGCAACCTGGGTGTGAAGGCCTTTGCCACCTTCTTTTTCTGCAAAGACGCCTTCGGTTTCTCGAACACGAGTTCACCAGTCGCCTCCGGCACTGGTGGAGGCGTCACCAGCGGTGCGGGCTCAGCATCACCAAAAAGCGCCCGGCGCATTTCCTCTTCACTTAGATCTGAAGTCATCGTAATTCTCGGTGGGGGGCATCTTTAGATGAGCAGATTCTACTAGGATTGCTGCACACGGCTATCGGCGATGCTCACGGGGATAACGCTCAACCAGGCTGCTCGTCAGAGCCCGGCTAGCTGCGCAGCATGCGCAGATTTCTGGATTGAGAGACCGATCGCGATGCGCCATGTGTAGTCACGCTTCCGGATCGTGTGGGCAGCATTGGACGTTTACTACAAACTGACCAGTCGTCTACCAACTTGTAGACAGTCGTCTACAAGCCCTTCACAAGCCATTGCATTCAAGCGTGGCTCTCGGAGCGGCCCATCTTGGGTAGATGATTGAGCGCCAGTCGATCGGCCTCTCCTGGTCGAATTCCTCGCCCATATGGCGCAGTTGCTTAAGGTGCGGAAAGTCCTTCGCGGCTGCACTCAATGCTGCCAACGCACCAGGCGAGTCGCCAGCCAGTCGGTATCGCTCGGCCAGCGCGAGCCCCATGCACGCTTCCACGTTATGCGACACCTTGATACCGGTCTTCGTGTGGCGTTTTTTGTAATATTGGTCGAGCTGCTTCTTATGCTCGGAAGGTGCCCAGCCAGTATCACTTCCCATCAGAGCCTGGGCGATCAACGAGTCAACGCCTGGCCGGTTCAAAAGGTCGACCTCAGTTTGGGAAAACACCCTGTGTGTCTGCTCTGTTCCCAAGAAGAAATCGGACAGGTAGGCGAACCCCAAAAACGACACTCTCATGGCTTCGGCCATCTGGGACTGAATGCTGAATCCCTTGTCGATGACGCGCGTTGGGTGATGAAGCTTGCGATTGGGGAAGTCGACCAAACATTGATCAAGTAGAAGCACGAGCCCTTCTAGATGGTGTCTGGGCGTCTGGCTATTGAAGGCCTCGGGATTGTAGATCCAGAGCGATGGGTCAAGCTTCATTCTGAGCAGGTGTGGATTATCCCACTCGTAATGGTACGGCTCTTGATCGACCTTCTCCGCCTTGCGGACGTATTCAATGATCACCGCACGTGTGAGGCGAAATAGCCCCTGAAAGGTAAAGGTGAGCTTGTCATCGTCTTCACAGGTTTCCCGGTGACTGGCGAAATGAAGAAATTCTTTGGTCAAAGGCTTGAGCGTGTGGACGTAGCCGGAGCGCACGCCATAGAGGTTTTGTAGTGCGGCTTCCAAATCGCGACGCCCAATCGGGTGTTTTTGTGCGTCTGCTTGTACGGTGAAGTAATCGGCCGGCAGGTGAGCCAGGATAAACTGCCCAAACCGATAACTCAGGCGTGGATGAATGACGTCTAGTACCGCGTCCTTCACCGCTTGCGCAGAGTCGTGATCGATACGATCCAAAGCCTTGTCCACCCCTCGCCTCTTTTCTTCGGGAATGTCCGACCACTGGGGTTCGTGTCCATCAAATTTCTGAACCAGTGATTCGATGCACATAACCAGCAGTGTGTATGCAAGGTTGAGGTCGTCGCTCATCCTGTGAACGGCAGCGACGTAGGTTCTGATCGACTGAATGACCGCCATGTAGGTCACGCGCTGCAGTCCGATCAACTGTTCGGTGAACTCGTTGAAGGCTGCAATCTCGGCAAGATCCGCCCGGACTGAGGCATCGTAAAAACGCGCAAGGCGTTCACTGGGGTGCGGCTGCCCTGGCCGGCGCCGTTGATTCAACAGGCGCTCGGCAATATGGACATCAGGCGAGCAAATGGCCCGGAGGCTGAAAGAAGCCACATCTGCAAAGTCATCGATGTAGGCGCCCATGGTTCGCGAGACGAGAACGCCCGGCTCGGGTTCAGCTGCCTCCATGTACTCCGTCATTTCATACCCGAGCGCTGTTGGGGTATGCGAGGTGTCCATGCTGGTCAGCGTCCCTACCTTGGTGGTGACCTGGTCTACCACTGCGAGATCAAGGTTGGTGTAGACGACTCCCTTCAGGAGCGTCTTCCTTGGATTTTCACGGTTCGTGAACAGCTTTCCGGTCGCGGCTTGCAGCATAGGCACTCCTTGCTCGATGGTTTTCTGGTCTCAGGCCGCGCCTCATGACAACTCCGACGCTTACTCACCACCATTGTGCACGCCTTCAGGCGCCTCAGGCCAGCAGGCGCAGGCGTCAGAGCCACTGCGCTGCATAATTGCGTGGGTTTGATAGCGATTTGCAGTCGAGGTGATCTGCGCTTGCGATGGACTTGACCCGTACGTTGGATGGCTTCGACCGTCGAAATTTCGACCAAAAGCGGACGCCCATTGTGGGGATGGGCGGACAGTGGATTCGGGCTATGCCGGAGCGCCGATGTGGCGAGTGGTGTGCCCCAAAGTGTTGGGCAGAGCGCCAGGATAATGTCTACCTTCCCCAAGGCACGGGTAACCGCCACACGTGCCCCCACTCCCACCCTATGGCCCCGGTGTACAATCACGATTACAACTTCCCGAAGCTGAGCATAAGCACTCAATGAGCAAAAGCACCGCGATCGACAGCCTGGATCACGAATTTTCAGAGACCTGCAGGAGCGCCTGCGCCGATTATCTTAAGTACTTGGACACACTCCTCCTCCCCGTTTTTGAAGAGCTCAGAAGCCACTCTGATAACCGCTGCCTGAAGCTGCATCAGGTTATTGGGGCCAATCTCTGCGCCGCACACGCTATCGACTACATCATCGCTATCCGGCGCGCGCTCGGTTTAAAGGAGGGCCGGGGAGCTCTGATCCAGGTGTTTGACGCTGAATATGCAGTTGCTGGTGCTCGGATCCAGGGCGGAAAGATGACGCTAGTGGATGCAGTAAACAACGCCATGAAACATATACGCATTGAGCCGAAACGCTATGAGGAATTAATTCAGCAGTACGGCCAGGTCAGCTTCGAATGCTTAGTTGAGGACGACGGCAGGATCCTTTGCCTCCTGGACGGATTTCGATTTGACTACGTCCGAGTCGTGCTTCTTCCGGTCTTGGAAGCCCTATGCACTTGGCACTTCGAAGACGAGGAGGCAGTCGCGGAGTTCGCCCGAGGCGGTATGGAAGACATGGATTTCGGAGCGCACAGCGGGATCGATGACGACGACCCGATTGATGCCCTGATCAACGCTTGCAACCCCACGTGCATAATCTGCGATGAGGGTGAAGACGATTGCCAGTGTGCGGAGTACGTGTTCGCTGGTGAAACAGGGGAATTTGAAGCCCGGTTTGCGACCAGTGCAGAGCTTGACACCCTCCTCCACGCAGTGTCCGGCGCTTACCGGCGCGACAGGTTAGTCTGAGCAAGTACCTCAGAGGAATTCAAGAGGGCGCGAATTCCTCCGCATTTTTGGTTGCAAGCTAGTACGAGATCGCTTCCGCAGCGTACTGATAGGAGCGGCAGCGTGCGACAGGGTCATAAATCCTGTAATCGATCATCACCTCATCGGCGCCCGTCTGCTTGATGAAGTTGGTGAGCAACTCCCCGATCGCTTCCTTGTCACCGATGGCTGAGTATCCCAGCGTTCGCGCAAGGTCGCACCGGCGGACGTCGTTCAGACCCGCCAAGTACCCGTCGATCGGTTTGCTGAGCGGCCCAGGTCGACCCATGTGCAACTGCGCAAACCAGTGCCTGTGCGACGCACTCGTCATCACTGCACGACAACACCATGAGATGCTAAATCACTGATCAAGGTCTTACGGCGCAGCATTTTCGGGAGTTTGAAAATATTCCTGTAGCTGTAAAAAAGGAACACAGGAATAAGCAGCAAACCAATACCGTACGTGGCTGTGCCAACAATCACCCCTGCGGGTACTGCAGCCAACCCGTACACAATGCCCTTCAGGAAGGTCGATTTGGCAACGAGTCGCATATGATCAAGGTCGTACTCAACCTTCCCATTGCCCTTTTCAAATGCCACAAGCACGATTGATTTTTTTCCTAAATGCTTGAAGAACCAAGTTCGGGGGGTATCAGTAGTCATCGCACCATGTCTCTTGAGGTAGTTCAGCATCACAACCTCTTTGAAGTGGTGAGTATTTCCTTCCTCATCTTCGCATCGCACCATTGTAAAAAGCGCGTCAATATCTCCGCTCGCTTTCAGATTGAAATTCTTGACAACAACTGTAATTTTTTTGAGTTCCGACATGCCTTTCCTTAAGTATTTGTGGAACGTTATCTGCTGGGAGTTGGCTATATAAAAGTTTCGAAACAGGTAAGTGCGCCCTTAGTGCATGACATAGATTGCCAATCACCAAAGTTCAGGTACTGATACAACTAGTCAGCCAGCCTGCCTCGTGAATCTCGCCCCCTGCCCCGCGCTGGTATTGCAGCACAGTGGCTTCAAGCGTCTCCAGCATCACGTTCCGGGAGCTCGGTGACGATGACATAGTGATCATCGCCGCTCCGGCTACGCACCAGCGTGAAGCCGCCGCGCTGCTCGACAGCGCGAACCGAGGGAGTGACGACAGTCATGCCATCGCTAATCGTTCCTGACTGGTCTCCGTAGACAGTGGCCGCGTAGCGATCCCCCACCCGCGCTGCGTTTACTAAATAACCATCGACGGTCACGCCCCACCCTATGGCGCTCGCCCGTACAACCCCCGTTGGGAGTTCGATCAATTCACAGGCACTCACGCTGTTCTCCATACCTCATACAATTTCAATGATTTTGCCTGGGTCAAATCCGCAGACTTCACCTGGATAACCTCGTTGGTTCGACACCAGTCGGCACCCGCTCAATACGGTGTCGATGGAGTAATGGGTATGGCCGAACGCCCAGAAGTCGGCCTGCTCCACCAGAGAGTGCCATGTGTTGTAGTACGCGGCGCTGACATGCCCATCGTGCTCATCGCCCGCCACCTCAGCCAATGGAGCGTGGTGAGTGACAACGAATGTTTTCCCCGCGAATGGCCGGCTCAACTCCAGGCTAAGAAACTCCCGTGTCGCGTGGTTCTTGGCAATAAGGTCGGCCGGCCGCAGGCGCCGATAATTCGAGTCGGCTCTGATCATGTTGAAGTCGTTCATCACCCGGCCGCAGGTCATGGATGCGGCGACCGTATCGCCCGTCGAAGAAAAATCCGTCCATGCGGTACCCACCAGGAATCTCACATTCCCAAAGACCCACGACTCGTTTTCAAGCACGTGAACGTGAGGGGCCGCTGCCGCTCGCATCTTCTCGATTGTTCGATCGATATGCCCTTTGTAGCACTCATGATTTCCAGCGCAGTACACGACTGGAGCTTTGAAGGTCTCATTTGCCCACAAAACACCCCGCGCTTGCAGATCGATGTCGCCGGCGAGCATCACCACATCCACCGACACATCTGGGGGGATGAAGCGGTCGAATTCGTTGTGCAGGTCTGAGTAGATCAGGACTTTCATGAGCTGGTGATTTTGGCCTTGCTGCCGGGATGCGACTAACCGGGTCGAGGCCCAATTCGATGCTTGGCAGAGCTGATGTTCGATTCAAGCATATATTGATGCGACTGCCTGACTGCGGGCCATACGGGCTAGCGATCGGTCGTCCGTCAAAGGCCATGACTATAGGCATTTGCTTTTGACAAAGCAAATTCAGCATATCGTTCCGTTTGCCGGGAACGCTTATGTCACTTCGCAACGCTTACGCCTCTGCCTTGCAATTCCTTCGAATGCGCCGCGAGTCTTCGCAGCAGGCGTTAGCAGAGGCTGCCGACCCTTCCTACATCAGCCGATTGGAAGCAGGCCGCCGTTCAGTGACACTCGACGTTAGCCAAAACCTCGCTCAAGGGCTCGGAGTGGATCCCCTCACCCTGTTGGTACTAGCGTATGCAGCGCAGCGTGGTCAGACACCGCAAGAGGTTCTGCATCACCTTGAGGCAGATCTCTCCGCAGATGGTTTAATGACCTGTGAAATTCCGTCCCAACCTTCCCGAGACCCGCATCCGGGGATTGCTGCAGCGCGGGAGCTAAGAGCAAAAATCAAAGCGCTTAGCGATCAAGGGCTGGCTCCTGTCGAGGTGGCCAAAAGCCTGGGCATTTCGAGGCAGCGGGTCGCACATCATCTAAAAATGATAAGTGGTGACAAAAGCTGCAGCTAATAAGAATTGATTCTGCGCATCATATGCGACCGGAGCCTAGAGAGGTGCTCGCACAGGTGGATAAAACTCCCTATGGGAAACATGCAGAGTCCCTGCGGACATAAGGATTTGCGGGCATAGCTTCACCTTACTGTTATTATTCAACGAACGCCGGCATCGTGTATTAGCTAAAGCGATTACTAAATCTTCAAATACCTATAAGAACCCAGCCGCCATCGCCGATC
Source organism: Pseudomonas sp. IPO3774 (assembly GCF_013386835.1). Classification (NCBI taxonomy): domain Bacteria; kingdom Pseudomonadati; phylum Pseudomonadota; class Gammaproteobacteria; order Pseudomonadales; family Pseudomonadaceae; genus Pseudomonas; species Pseudomonas sp. IPO3774. The sequence continues at coordinate 78,435 of NZ_JACAQY010000040.1, read as the reverse complement.
TGTAAGTACACATAGCCTACCTTGCTCGGAAAAAAAATACTCACCCTGATCGGCGATAAGATCAGGAGATGCATAATTCTCTTTCAAACAGTTGCGTTTGCAACGTAACTCAGTCATCTCTGACAAGTACTTAGGCGCCGGGTAGTATAACCCGTAATCGCTAGAGCCGAAGCATTCATCTTGAGTGACAATGTTATCTATAGATGCAATATTGGCTGAGGCCCATGGGTGGAGTCTCACGCTCTCCAAAATAACAATAGTTTCATTCGATTGCTCCGAAACAACAAGACCTGCCCATATTTCATAAAACTGCGCAAGTAAGAGATTCAAATCTTTAGCGAGCAGCGATATTGGTCTAGGATAGACTGGCTCCGATCGAGGTATCCTGTAGGCACGAGCTTTCTTTTTCAAAGCTGAATCAACGGTATGTACATCATGAATATTCACAAGCCAACATGCGTAGGCCACGGAAACACAGCAAGTGTGTTCGTATTCTAAGCCCATGCGATGATTTGCTTTGAGGGAAGCGAAAGACTTGAAGCACCGGCGGTGCCTTGCCAGATACCGCCTTCTGACATATCTACAAATCGATTTGACACACGCAATTTGATCAGTCTTAAAGCTACACTGCATACCCATGTCACGAATTTTTTCTTGGCGAATACTCTGCCAACCTTTAACTAATGGCTCATCCTTTTGACACCAAGCTGTGGCTGCGTGAGGGATATTCAACCTAGACACTGGATAGTCTGTTATAACATCGAAACCCGTCGGCACGTCGATCTTTGGCTCTAAAAACCTTAAAATATAGTCAGTATCTTTAGAACTATAGTATCCCGTTAGCCCCAGCCACCGGTATAGATCATTTCCACACCGATCCTTTGCAGCCTTCAGCCAATCTAAAAAAAATTCATGTCATCGTTCAACAAAGTTAAACACTGGGTTGGACAGATCACATACCGGCATTCGCTCTATAATCGCCTTAACGTGATCGCAATGATTGCCTAATAAAAAATCACGAGTATGTACGCTGGAACGATCTAAATAATCAAGCGCAAAATAACAGCTGCGGCAAGCTAATAACTGCTTTCCATGCCATGGGCAGTGGGTAATTTCCTCAAGAAAAAATAGTGATGAATGATATCCCATAGCAATGCACAATTCACAGTGACGGATGGCCTGCTTCGATCCAACTCGCCTGCCCACTACATTTTCAATGAACGAGTTAGTTAATGCACTTGCCGGCAACTGTATCGCTTTCTCTAATCGCTCCTGACTAATTGAGCCAGCGCCCCACCAGCGAAATTTTTGGGTACCCCAGTCAATATTTTCATTTTTGATCAATTCAACAACTTGCTTACCTTGAACACGGTTGATTACCAAAATTTTTAGCAAGATCAGCCAGAGCGACTCGCAACTAGCCAATTTTCTGATAAACGAAAACACGGAACCGTTGTGCATTATTCGTACCCTGTGGGCAACTTATCTCCCATTAATGCAGAGACTTGCTGCATGTCAGACTTAACGATAGATTTAATTACATGCTCTTTAGTTAATTCAAATCCATCTGCATCATCGTCCCTAGCGCTAATAAGAAGATACGCCAAGGCCAGAAACATGTTCTCGGTGGGAATCAGCGAAGCACCAACGCTTTTGATATGTTCAATGGATTCGCTAAAAATAAGTTCAGCAAGACTATCTAATCTAAACCCTGAGTCGAATGCTTTTGGCAGAAAGAACCTTGTATAACTACACCCGCTACCCCGTGGGTAGGTCATGTCTTGATCAAATGCGCTCAGCGTTTCCTTCAACCAGTCTGCAGATACACAGCCAACAAACTCCACTTTCCGACTGAAGAATCGGCCCAATAATGCCATATGCCGTCCTTTATGGAGAGAAGTTATCAATCCTTTTATTTGCTCTTGAGCAAACCCGATCGTCGTCAATTGTACTTCACTAAGACTCAGCCTGTTCTGGATTACTTGCAGATGCTGAAGGTCTTTATAGGTTAAAGCCTGCATTTCATCGACCACGAGAATAAAGTGCGTATCCCCTAGACTTGCCAGCTCGCAAATAATATGGTTCATCACTGCGTCTCGCAGATTGCTTAGCTTCTCTTTAACCCTAGTCTCAAGCTTCATAGCTTTGACCATCGTTTGTATGATGTTTTCTTCACCAGTCACGTCGACAGTTAAAAATAATATGTATCGTTCCGGAAACTCTTCACGCAGGAACTTGACGATAGCCGTGGCGCACTGCGTTTTCCCCATACGAGAAAGGGACTGGAAATACACGCTTGGCATCCGTAGCCAGACTTGCTCGCTGATCTGATCATATGCCCAGTTAATGGTCGGTGTGACGACAAGGTATTTTCCGAGCACTAATGGGTGGCTATTCATTAATAAATCACGAGCCTTAGTATCATGAGGTTCATAATCGCTCATCGTATCTCTCCGCTTTAATCAAGAGACTTCTTGCGCGTAATGGTTCGGGGTGGCTTAATAGAATTGTAGCCTTTAGTCGGATCTGGAGTATCCACCTTGGTTGTCGGTCGGCCATCAATCTTTAAACTTCCAACCAGTTGATCAATATCCGCCTGGGCCTCCATCGAAACTTTCTTGAATTCGGTAGCGGCAGCCGCATCTTGCTTAGATTTTGGAGTTACAGCGACTTTATCCTTAGACTTTTTCAAGCCTTGAGCCTTGGCATTAAGATAGTTCATATAAGCCGTGATGGGACAGTCCGAATGCGCGAGGATAATGACTCTATCTCTGATTAGTTTAATAGCCGCTTTTCGCGTAGCCCGGCTATGCCGCATCTTGTCCCATCCTGCCGTTGCCTTGAGCTCTCCGAGTATTTGCCCGTCGGGAAGATAAGCCTCAACAGATCTCATGTCAGCTTCATCTATGAGCACCGTCAGGGTCTCGCCTTTCAACCACATCGAATTACTCAGAAGCTCACTTTTATACCTTACTCGCTCGATTTCGATGAATGGTCGCACGCCATCTTCTGGGTACGCCCTGACCTTGACCTTCTGCGTTGTTTTTTTGAACGTAAGTAGCGGGATAACCTCCTCAAGAGGTCTTCTTGGGATGAAGGACTGATCGTCAGCCGCTAGAATCTGTTCGATCTGTTTCAACGGACTTGTACCATAGTTCCCTTCAGCTGGAAGGCAGTTATACCTAGCGCAAAAGTAGTCCATGATCTCTTCAACAGCATCGGCTTCTACATGGTATTTTATGGCCGTATCAGCAGCCTCTTTACCTTCTCCCGGCTTCGAGCCTGTGGAGTTAGGCAAACGCTGTATCATAGCCGCAACATCTCTAAATAAACGCTCGATACTCGGTCTGATCTCGAACTTGCCTGGCGCACCATAACATAAGGACGACCCGAGCATTCTACGTAGCTCCGTCGAGACATCTGCCGACTGATGTGCTAACGCATTGTCGAAGAATATGCTGGCGGGCAAGGCATTGTGAAGTTGGGGAAATATCTCACCAGGATATCCAGCACCTTCTGGGGTTGTTAAACACAATAGATTCGTACTCGGCCTTGGTAGCTGTGCCCTCAGTGCCTCAGTGATGACCTGAATGATATCTTGAGCATTCACCTCAGGCTTGTAAACTATTCGCCACCACCAAACAGCACCTGAAGCGCGCTCAACTATTGCGATAAAGCACAATCGTTTTAGAGTGACATAGGTAAGATGACCGCTAGGGTTTCTCATCCCGACTACAAATATAGCATCCGTCTTGTACGTGTCTATCTCAAACACATCCATGAACTTTTCGAGTTTAAGGATGGATTCAACTCCAGTCCCAACTGATAGCTGTGCCATGGCGCGCGACCGCCCATTTAGCACAACGGACATGGCATAGTTTTTCCCCTCGACTTTTTTTATAAGGCTACAGATGCTTCTATAACCCTGCAAATCGGCATTAAAGGGCCATTCAGTTTCTGGGTGCCCATTATCCTTAAGATACTTAACAAAGAAAGAATGCAAAGCTGCAGGCTTTATATTTCTTTCAACTATCTTGGATCCATTTTTTCTTGGGAGTATTTTTTGAATTAGCTTTTCGTGTAGTTCTGGATATTTTTTCAACAAGGCTTCGAAAGCGCCGGCATACCCTCCGCGTCCGGAGGGCTTATTGCTTTCCGGAGCTGTAACTCTAGTGTAAGACGTGGTTCTGATGTGGGGAATCAAAGCACGATAACCATACACCAAACCGTCTGAATGAATTTTCATGCACCGTTCAATTAGCCTTGACAAGTCAGACCTTCGAACGCCCGTCTGGCTCTCGATAGAATCAAGCGCCTCACCTTTTATATATAGATCAACTGCAAATTTCCTCTTTTTAAATAGTTCGCCACTGTCCGCAGTTAACAGTTCGATCAAAACAGGAGGCCACGGTTGCGTCGCTGTTATTCCGGAAATTATCACTGAACGTGGACGTCTACCTTTCATTTCAGCGCCCATCTTGTAGCGCGCCCTAAGCCTCTGGCCACTATGTCGTGAACCACTACTTTTCCTTGTAGTATGAATTTAGCGAAGACGCCCATTACAATCATAGTGTCATACTGTATGCACTGTTCGATTAATTCTCCGACGGTACCCTCACGCATCATCTTCAAGAGATTAAGAATATTGTCCTGTTCGAACTTCCATGCTTTGCCGCGAATTTGTGCAACAAAAGGTAAGATGCCGAATAATGTCGCAGCATACTTCGAATGATGAGCTATAAAATCCTCCGTTACGGCCTTGTACAGGAATTTTCCAGGCTCACCATTTTTGTCTAAACAATCGACTTCATATTCTGCCTCTTTGTCAGCGGCACTTGAAATATGGTGATATTCTTCCTTACCATCCCTCAATACAACCTTGATCAATTCGAGAGATCGATATTTTTCTGTATCCCCAAGCCTAACCTGTACAATAGAACCAAATTCGAAGCTTCTGATGTTGGGATCAGACTCCAAAATAGAAAGCCAATATACCAACTCATTATTGCTGGCAAGAGAAATATCCTGATCAAGCTTTGGGCTAAAGCAAATCCATAGATTGTTCGAGGTATTAGTTCTTTTCCCGTGGGCTGAAGCTAGCTTGCCACGCATTTGGCTTTTGAGTGAGGGCATGACAAGTTCCTAAGTTCCAGTGAACACTTAAGCTATCGCATAGGTTCACGGCTCCGTCAACGGGTCAGTTCGCCCACAAATCCGTGACATTCAGCCCTCCTTCCCATATACATGCCAACTTATCTAGTGTATACAGGCAGACATATATAACGTACAAGCCGGGACGAGCGAAGCCAACTATCTGATTTAGCTTGAAGGCTAAGTCTGCAGCCCACTGAGAATTACCCAGTTTTTTTATTAAGCGGACTGTATTTTATGTTTTATCAAACTAATCACTGCACATCGATTTTTCGTCCCGCTCGTGATCTTTCCCAGCGAAGGCGGTTCGTGCCCCACATCGCAGGTGGATCGCGATGCGGTGAGTGTGTCGCCAATCTTAGTGCTGTACGCAATACCTAATATTGTGTTCAGGTGAGTGCTGAGACTATTAATTAGTACAAAGGCACGCTCTAATGCATCTTTACTTCAAAAATATTGAAGTCTAAGTTTGGACAAATGCTTTTCAGATTCCTCAAGAGATATTTCGAACCCCTTGATATTTAAAAGAATCGTCCTGAGGAACTTTGCTGCGAGTTTTACTTCAGCGTACTCCCGCTTCTGGTGTCCATTCTCCCAACGGGCAATGTCCTTTGTGTTCATGGTGCGTCCTAATGAGGTGGCAGCCAATGAAGCTGGTTCAGTGTCGTTTCTCGTCCGGTCAGCGCGTGCCACTGCTTGTGCAGGATGGTCCAGAGGCGCTCTTGCCCAAGCTGGTACCATTTATCTACGTCCAGCTCAGACTCAGGCACCGTGCATACAACACGGCCGCAGCGCACCTGCGTGCGATCCAGGCTTTCTACACCTATGCCAAACGCCGAGAGCTGGATAACGCAACGTCTCTGGCTCTATCGGATACGCCCAGCGGAACATACCTGTCACGTATTCTCTTCCCTCAAATGCACATCTCAGAAAGGTTGAGGATCAAGACCAGAACAATTTCCGCGAAGCCTGTCGCAGAAGCAGTAGCCCGTGGCGAAGCGGAGATAGGCTTCCAACAATTGAGTGAGCTGATGCACATGGAAGGCATCGATGTGATTGGGCTTATCCCCGATCAGGTTCAGAAAATGACAATGTACTCAGCGGCCATCATCACGGGCAGCGTGCAGCAAGAGGAGGCTGCCGAGCTATTAAAGTTCCTCAGTTCAGAAGCCGCTAGGAGTGCCATGAAGCTCGGCGGATTAACACCTGTTCGATGAGCCTTGCTAGGAGCTGTGTGCTCGCTATTGGACCGCTGCTAGGACTGTAGCTGCTTTATGGTTGGTCATTTGAGGGGGCGATTTTGTTTGCTGACTCAAGCTTATGCCATCGAGTTCTTGAGGGCTTAGCCTCCTAGGCACGATTTATCGGCAGCTCATCTCACTTTTAATCCTATTCCGATGTTTTGCTTAGTACCGGACTTTCATAATTCACCTCAATGAGCGCCCCATCTGAACTCATCGATTGGCGGCAATTCAATGAGGTATAGACATGACTATCTCCAAAAAACATTTGTGTGCCCTGTTGGCAGGTTCGGTTGCAGCGCTAGCCGCACCGTTCATTTACGCGACCGGTATGCAGCCTGAGACCTCTGTGGTGATATTGTATGAGGCCGAAGGTGAAACCAGCATCAACGTCAAGAACACCGACGGCACTCCGGCACTGTTGTATTCGACTATCGAGAATATTCCCGAGGACACCGAGCCCCTGGTAGTGCTGACTCCACCCGTCACCCGCGTTGAGGCCGGTGAAACCCAGCTTGTGCGTTTCCTGCGTCAAGGAGGCGAGCCGGTGACAACCCAGCGACTCAAGCGCGTAATCTTTGAAGGCATCGCTCCAAAACTCAACAGCCAAGGTCGCTCGACTGTCGGTGTCAGCATGCGTCAGAACCTACCTTTGATCGTTCACCCCAAAGGTCTGGAGCCTAACCGTGAGCCTTGGAAGTTGCTGAAATGGGGTATCCATAACGGCAAGCTGGTGGTAATCAACAACAGCGCCTATGTCGTGCGGTTGTCTCAAGAGCTGAAACTCAAGCCTTCGGGCAAGACGGCCTTGCTGCCACGCACCTATGTCCTGCCTGGTGAGACATTGAAGATGGCGTTGGCACCTGAAGCTATCCACTCAAGCTCGGTAACCATCGGCCCTGGCACGGTCTATGGTTTCTCTGTCGATAAGTACGAAGCGCCTATCGATGCCACTACTAGTTACTGAGCACGCGCAATAGTCAACAGCTTTTGCACTCCCCGCCTGTTTCTACCTAGCAGTCCTAAACCATGAAAAAGCCTTTCCTGGCTACCTATAAGGGTGGCCGCTGCAAACTCGTGCCTGAACAAAGCACGCGCCCTTTCCTACCGATCTTTGCGCCCCTTGCGTACGCGATCTGGAACGCACTCTTGCTTACGCCGATTGCCGCCCAGGCGGACATGTCGCAGAGGGCTGGGCAAGCCAGCGGCGATTTCGCAAGGTTCGATATGCAAACCCTTAAAGCACGCGGCATTGACCCCAAACTGGCTGATTATTTTCGCGAGCCCGCGCGGTTTACGGAGGGCGCGCACGTGGCTTCACTGGTGGTTAACGGGGTCAAGCTGGGCAGAGTGGATGCCCGGTTCGACAACCACGGAGAGCTGTATTTTGACGAGGCATTGCTGACCAAGGCCCGTCTGAAGGTTCCCGGTTCGCAGTACGTGCTGAGTTCAAAGGACGCCACCGAAAAACGTTATGACTTTGTGGCAGCGTACCCGCAAACCGAGGTCAGCCTGCACCCGAACAAGGATGAGATTTTTCTAGTGGTCCCGCAGCATGCCTTACAGAGCGATGCGTCCCAGACTACGAACTTCAGCAGTGGTGGCACTGCTGCCCTTTTCAACTATGACGTAATGGCCATGCGTTCGGAATTCGGTTCGCAGTCTAGCGACTACCTGTCGGGCTCGACCGATCTGGGGTTCAACATGAGTAACTGGATCGTTCGCAGTCACCAGCTTTATAGCAAGAGCGACGACAGAGAGAGCTTCGAACATTTATACGCATACGCGCAACGCACATTCACCGAGCAAAAGGCCCTGCTGCAGGTCGGGCAGATCAATATCAACAACCCGCTTTTTTCCGGGGGGGCGATTACCGGCGTGCAGATACTGCCCGAAACGGCGCTACTGGGGTCGGCCCGTTCCGGGGCACGGGTAGAGGGCATCGCCAATACACAATCCACGATAGAAGTACGTCAGGTCGGTGCGTTGATCTACACCACGATAGTGCCGGAAGGACCGTTCAGCCTGAGCGATATACCGTTGCTCAACAGCAACTCCGATCTGGACGTCAAAGTGCGAGACATCACTGGCGCAGAGCGAAACTACGTCGTGTCAGCAGCGTCATTTCGCAACGCTGTTACAGTCCGACCTGGTTACACCTTTTCTGCCGGCAAGATACGCAACCAGGGCGCCAATGATGAGAGCCAACCCTGGGTGATTACCGGCACCGGTACCTGGGGCCTGAGTGAAAGCCTGACCGCTACTACCGGGCTGATGGCAGCCCCCGACTATCAATCCACCGGATGGGGCGTGGACACCAACCTCGCAAAGGACACCAGCCTGAGTGTGCGTAACCTCTACTCCCACACAGCCAAGGAAGACGTAAAAGGCACCCAGGCCAGTGTCACCTTGAGCACGCGTTTCACCGAGGCCGTGTCGGGCAGTGTGTCGGCTACCCAGCAGACCACCGGCTATCGAGAACTGTCCGACACCACATTGCGTGCTGATCACGATTGGTACAACCGCCGCTACAAGAGCCAATACAGTGCCTCGCTGGGCTGGTCCAATAGCACGCTGGGCAGCTTCAACGTGTCCATTTCACCCAGCCGTACCTTCAATGGCGACTCTACCAACCGCCTGGTGGGCTCCTGGGGGAAAACGTTCAAACATGCCACTGTGTCTGCCACCGTGGAAACCGCATTAAGCGGCTCGTCCAACAGTCAGGGTGACAGCGACGACGCAATCTACTTCAGCGTCAGCGTGCCCCTGGGCCAGTCCCGTAGCGTGCGCACCTATGCCAGCCGACGCGGCGACAACCAGCGTTTTGGTGCAACGTATTCCGAAACCATCAATGACCAGTTCAATTACCGTCTTAGCACCGAGAGCACTGGCGACCGGGGTGACAACTATTCTACCGCCAACCTCTCGGCCATTCCTCGCTTCACCAGCGTGGACCTGGGTTATGCCCAAGGCCCGGACAGCGAGAACTACAACGCTCGAGTCTCCGGCGGCGCAGTAGCACATCAAGATGGGGTGACCTTCTCGCCATATCCGGTGCAAGACACCTTCGGCATCGTGGACGTCGGCGACCTGTCCGGGGTCAAGGTGTCGACACCTTATGGCCCGGTATGGACTGACTACAAAGGCAAAGCAGTGGTACCACAACTGAGTGCCTATCGAGATAGCCGCGTCGAGGTGCAAACAAAATCGCTGCCGAAACGGATCGACCTACAGAACGGCTTCCAGAGAATTGGCGCCGGCCGTGGTTCGGTGAGTCACCTCGACTTCAAGGTCATCAAGGTTCAACGCATCCTGATTAACGCCTCCGACACAGCAGGACAACCGCTGCCCAAAGGTTCTTCGGTACTTGATGACAAAAACCACTTCCTTACGACGGTCCTGGACAAGGGCGTCATCTTTCTTTCTGACCTGGCCCCTACTGAAGTACTGAGGGTTTCTCTCACTGATGAAAAGCCCTGCCTGCTGAAGATCGACTTCCCCAAGGAGACTGACTATGACGCTTTTTACGATGTTGCACCGGCTGTTTGTCATGCGCCGTAGCACCAGTGCAGATTGCGCGCGATGGCTTGGCACTGCGCTTACCCTGGTTGCCAGTAGTACGTTCGCGGCCGACTGCGAAATGCGTTTGAGCAACCCGGAGGTCGATTACGGCACACTTAACCGGAGCGATATGGATATCCGCGGGAGTGCTCCGATTGCCCTCGGAAACCGGCAACTAAACCTGACGGTGGTCTGTCGCGAAGAAACCCGCTTTGGATTGCGGTTTGAGGGACAAGCGGCGGATTTGAATAGCTACCGGTTTGCCGATAAAGGCCATTTCACAATCACGCTGAGTAACGCAACGCTGGATGGAAATACCGTGCAACTCGCTCAGGCTGGCAGTGCCAGGCCGTTATCGCCAACGGAGCTACTGCGCCCAAATGAAGTGGTGACAACTATGGTTCAAGGTCAGCGGGCTGTTGGCAAAGTTTTTTTGGCTCAGGTTGAAATTCAAACGTATATCAGTGACACAGAGACATATGCGCGCGACATCACCGTACTTGAAGGGCTCGGTAGTTTGACACTGGATACACAATAGAAGATTGCATATCGACTTTTATTTTTAGGCTTGTTCCTAGAGCTTCGCAAACATTATTAATAAGAAAATAGCATTCAGCTGGAATGGAAGCCAGCCACTCTGCCATTGGAGCGGCCTACCTAACTTTTCGTAACGGAGAAATAAAAATGCGTTTCAATCCAAAACTCGCCGCATGGGCCTTCGCCACTACTGCGACAGCCTTTTCTTTGGGTGCACATGCTGCATCGGTTGAGGTAAAAGTAATTGGCACTATTATTCCGAACGCCTGCACTCCGACATTGGCGGGTGGTGGCACTATCGATTACGGCACACGCAGTTCTACTGACTTGAGCGCAAACGACTTTACCCTGTTGCCTGAAAAAAATGTTGCATTCACTATTGTTTGCAATGCACCGACAAAAGTTGCGCTGAAGGCTATAGATAATCGTGCGGGCACACGAGTCCCTGGAGCAGTAAAGAAAATCAGGCCAGCCTTGAATGAAGTCGGCGCCTTTGGTTTGGGCAATGCGTCCGGAAAAAATATTGGTGTTTATGCGATGACCTTAGCCGTAAATGACTTCACTGCTGACGGCGCCAAAGTTGAATCAACCTTCAGCAAAGACTCCGGCACTACATGGCTAAACTCAAGTTCAGGAGGTATTGCAAATGATGGTTCAGTTCTCATGTCATGGTCGGCAACAACTGCTGGCGCTCCAATCGCATTCAAGACTCTGTCAGGTACTTTAAACGTGCAGGCCGCGTTGAATAAAGGTTCTGAACTGGATCTGAGCAGCGATGTGTCTCTGGACGGTTCAGCCACGCTAGAGTTAGTCTATTTGTAATGCAAAATCGGCCCGTAGCGTTTATTCGCTACGGGCTTTTGCCCCACGCTATTTCTCTACTCATTCCCGGGCCTAACAATCTACTTCAGATGGCGACTTAAAATTCCAAATGTATTATCGATTGCGCAACGCCAGATATTATCATGCCCGCGACATACAACATCGGTCGCAGTACCCCCTACGTTTATTATCGTTCCGTCCTCGCTGACACGACTAAGACTCCAATCAGAAATTTGCAAAGCCATATCGCCATAGACAAACAAATGTCGCCTGGTACTGCATACAGGAAATCCGAGGCTGAAGAACCCTTCCTACTCAAGGGCAATGGCGTCTTTACCACGATGCATTTTCCCCGCCGCATCAATCATGATGCTGTCGGCGTGAAATAATCCTAACGCTGCTTTGATGTCTAGCGAGGTAGACCATCTTCCATAATAGAGAAAAACTCCTCGCCGTTCTCCTCGAGCCTCCGCTTTTTTCTGACATCATGATTTTCCTTTTACAGATTTCATGTAGCTGCCGCCAAAAAAACTCACAGGCAATAACTTGTGAGCTTTCTCAAATTCAAGAATAAACCTACGGATATGCGTAAAACTTCACAGGCTACTCTAGTGTCTTCATTATCTTGAACAACCCATTGTTAGAGGTTATTCCTAGTTTGCGAAAAGCTGTGGCTTTCTGCGTGCTGATGGTTTTTATACTACGGTTGAACTTCTCGGCGATTTCCGTGATGGTCATGCCGTCGAGATAACAGCGGATCACCTCCTGCTCACGCGCCGACAGTAAAGCCAATTGCAGCACGTTAGTGTCACTGCTGATTAATTGAGGTGAATTGTCACTTTGCTGGATGCCATCGACTACTTTATAAGAAGCTTCTGCACTTAGGTAAATAGCTCCGGAAGCAACCACCCGGATAGCCTTGGCGAGGCATGTCAGATCCTCATCCTTGCCAATGAATCCGCGCGCTCCAACCCGCAGGGCCAGCGAGACAGTGGCAGGATCGTGGTGAGTTGAGAGCACCAGGATCCGGCAGGCAGGAAAGCGAACCCGCAAAGCGCGAATCAGTGAAACACCATCAAGCTCGTCGCGACCGAGAACGAAGTCCAGCAAAAGCACATCGACGGGCACTGTAGACATGCCGCGCATCAGTTCCCGGCTGTTTTTATATATCCCGACGATCTCTATGCCGGGGGCGTCGCCTAGGTGACTGGCAAGACCTTGGCGAACGACAGCATGGTCGTCGAGTAATGCAACACGTATAGACTTCATGGCGTTCGGACGTCACTCGGTATGGACCAGGTAACTCAAAGACTAAAATGAGAATAGTCAATACTGGCACCTGATCGAGAATTTTTAAGTACAAACACACAGTTCTGGAAAGTCGCACCCAGGCTTTTGTCGTGCACTATCGCGCGACGAGTCTCAGGAAATCAGCCTGCTCCAATGGAGGGGCCAGAGCCAATCCTTGTCCGGCGCTGCAACCTAGACGGTTGAGCATCTCGATGCTGGATGGGTCCTCAATGCCCTCGGTCACCAGATTCAAGTTGAAGTAGCGGGCAAGGTTAACGATGCCGGAAATGATCTCGCTCGATTGTGGCGATTGCTCAGCAATTCCAGCTAACTTTCCGTCGACTTTCATCTCATCGAAGGGTATGTGCGTCAACAGAGCGAGCGTTGCGGCGCCGGCACCGAAGTCTCCGAGCGAAATCAGAAAACCCTTCGCTCGGAGTGCCATGATGGACGCTGACAACACCAGTTCGTTTCCAGGGGTGATTTGCTCAGTCAGCTCGATCTTCAATCGCCGGGCAGGCAAACCGGCCTTGTGCATCTTGATTGCCAACCGGGTAGCCAGTCCGGTGGCACACAGCGTGCGGGCCGAGGCATTTATAGCGATGGGAATATCTATACCCAGACGATCGAGCGTACCGAGGACTTCAATCACCGCTCTCTCTACATGACTGAACAGCAAGAGGCCTAACCCTAACTGGTCGACCATCGGGATCAGGATCATCGGGGGGATGTCGCCGTGGATTGGGTGTTGCCAGCGTATCAGCGCTTCGGCACCGATCACTTGACGACTGGCCAAGTTATATTGCGGCTGCAGCACCACACGCAGATTTTCACCCGACGTTATCACTGACACGACCTCGTCTTCGCTGATCAACAACTCAAATCTGTCAGATTGCGACAGCTGCGGTAGCAAGTGTTCGGCAGTAGCAAGCTTTTCGAGTACTTGTAGAAGCTGAGTGGGATGATTCTCGGCAACGATCTCAACCCGTATGCCCGATGCTCTGGCGAGTCGGGCATACGAGGCCAAGGCTATACTGGAAATACCTTTGACGATATCCGTACGGCCCTGCTCGATGGCAGCGGCCGACGAAGTCGCATCATCAAGCGCACAGGCCTTTATGGTCCAGACAATATGGGGAGCTCTGCGTACCCGGCCGTAGGCGTTAAGTTCACCGACCCAACACGGTAGCATCAGACTGTCGACATGATCAGCATGAATCTCGGCCATAACGATGTCCATAGGTTGCTTACGCAGGCGCAGCCTGCTCAGCGACTCAACGTGCTCGATATGGAAAAGACCACTACCGTTCAGGCGCTCTGTCATGCGTAACACATATTGTTCATCGTGGCTTAATACGACCAGATTGACTCGGGGGGGAGGCGTTAGAGTAAGGGGCGAGTTTTTCAACTTGACGATCGCTTCATGAGTGTACTGACAACTCATTTAAACAACGCCCGATCATTTCAGACTATAAGACTGCTCTTAAAAATAATGTGAGATGACAACTCTTATTCTTATCTCGCTCGTGGCGCGCGAGCAGTACAGTATAATTGACGGCCGCTCATGCCAACGGTAGGGTTTCGATCAAAAGCGTGAGGTCATTCACTGCTTTCCAGGAGGCATGGCCGTGAGAAAAAATGCAGAAAAATCCGACAGGTCGGCTGTTATCTTCAATATTGACTTTTTCCAAGCGAAGTACCAGGTGAAAGCACCATGAAGCGGAGAGCGGCGTTTTGGCCAGCGATTTTATTGGTCTGGTTACCGTCAGTTTTCTCCCATCCTCTGGATCTCACCCCTGAAGAACGCGCCTGGATTGCTGCAAACCCGGTCGTCCATGTGGCGGTCGAGCCTAACTGGAAGCCGATACAATATGTGGAGGACGGTCAGCTCATGGGACTGGCCACCGAGTACATAGACTTCATCGAACACAGCACAGGCCTTCGATTTGAGCCTGTGCCCGATTCGGGTCTCGGTCGGAGTAGGATAGAGAAGTTTCAGCGGGGCGAAGTAGATGTTCTTCCCGGGATCACGCCGATGTTTGCGCAGCAATCGATTATCGACGCAGCCCTCTTCACCAACACCTATTATACGGGCGCAACAATAGTTGTAACACGTAAAAACAGTCAGGCGGTGTTCGATCTACATCGACTAGACGGGCATATTGTTGCCGTCAAGAAGGGCAGCTCATATGAGAGCGCAATCAGAGCACTCTACCCAGCTGTCAAAATCCTTGGGACGAAAACGTCCGAAGATTCGCTTACTGCAGTCATTGACAAGCAGGCTGATGCGGCGCTAGACGTTGCACCTGTGCTGCTGCCTTTTTTACGTAGCAAATATGATGAGGAACTGTATGTATCCGGTGGGATAGCCCGTTTGCCAATGGAACTTTCCATGGCTGTACGACGTGATCTGCCCATCTTACGTGACATTATAGACAAGGTGTTAGCATCTCTGACCGCGGAGCAAATCGATGCGATGGTCCAGAACGAGCTCGAGTCGGCCAACAACTATGGCAGGCCGTCGCTAGACGTACTATTGCGCTATTACGGCCTCCAAATGGCACTGGTCTTGACTGGACTATTGTTGATCGCAGGATTTGCGGTTCACGCTAGGCAGCAACGGCGACTGGCCATGCGAAGCGAGAAAGAGAAAACTATGTTTCTGGCCGTCCTCAGCCATGAGATTCGCTCGCCGATGAATGCCATCCTCGCCTCCATGGAGTTGCTGATGCAGCGTCCCGAGCTGCCAGAAGAGTCTCTTCGTTTACTGGCGGTTGCTTCCAGCGGTGCGGAGAACTTGTTGTATTTGTTGGATGACGTTCTGGACATTTCCAAGCTCGAGGCCGGACGGCTTCAACTGGATCTGGGGCCCGTCGATATCATGGAGCTGACCAGCTCAGTTGTGGATTTGCTGGCGCTGAAAGCGAAGAACGGAGTTGAGCTTGAGCTGATACAAGAACACCCCATTGAACCCCATCTGATGCTGGATAGGTTTCGCGTTGAACAGGTGTTGCATAACCTCATCTCAAATGCGATCAAGTTCACGCCTGAAGGTGGCGTGACGATCAGTATACGGTTGGATCCCAGCCCTCCCCCGCTAAACCGGCATCAATTACAAATCCGCATAGTGGATACAGGTATCGGAATAGACGCCGACTCTCTTCAACGGCTTTTTCAACCATACACCCAAGCAAGCACGAATACTGCGCGCAAGTTTGGTGGCACCGGGCTTGGCTTGACCATCTGCAGGCAACTATTGGAATTGATGGGTGGTTCTATAGATCTCGAGAGCGAGCCTGGTAAAGGCTCTATCGCCTCAGTGCGGCTACCCTGTGATATTTACGTTCCGCCGCTCCACCTACAAGAACAGGGCCTATCCAGACAACAATTTGATGTGCCAGCGACGGAGCGTGTACTCAGGGTCTTGCTGGTAGAGGATATGCCTGCGAATCAAGCCGTCCTCCACGCCCAGCTCGAAGTCTTGGGCTACAGCCCGACACTCGCACCCGATGGGGAACAAGCCTTGTTTGCACTTGAGCAAAACACGTTTGACATTGTGTTATTAGACTGTGATCTCCCGAGCATTTCCGGTTATGAGGTGGCCCGCCAGTGGCGAGCCATAGAGTCGTCGCTCGCCCTTGTACCTACGCCAATCATGGCGATCTCCGCATCGACCGATGATGAACACACCACCACCTGCTTCGAAGCAGGCATGGACGGCGTACTGAAAAAACCCATCAAGCTGGGCAAGTTAAGAGATGCACTTCAACTCTGGACAGATTTGCCACTGGCACATATTGATGATGAGGCCGCATTCGTTACAGATGAACGAACAGCTTTCGCGCACCTTTGGAGCGACATGCATGCGTTACGGGCCGCAGTTGAAATGGCTGACATGGAAGACGCGACTCATTACGCGCATCGATTGTTTGGTGCCTTCGCGATATTGAAACAACCCGATATGGCATCGTTGGCGAAATCAATGGAGGCCCGCCTCAAGGTCGGGGCCTTTAGCTCTGTACAGACGGATCTTCTCACATTGGAGCAGCTACTGGGGCAATATGCGTCATCCACAGGATCAGACAGAATTTCACCATGAGGGGATGATTGAACGCCTTTTAATCCCATTCCGATAGTCTGCACTCTGCACGACTACGTACAGTATTTGGCATCAATATATTTCTATGGGCAGATACGATGCCATCGAGTCCGATGCAGACGGAGCATTACAAAACTTTGCCTCAGGTGCTGATTGTAGGAGCAGTTGACGTTATCGGCTACAGCCCATCTTTCACCTACGAGGCGCAGTTCGTAGCGAACTTGAGTGCAGCTGCAATTGTACTGGCCACGCGACGGTTTGACGTCGTGCTGAACAGTATCTCGGCGGAGCGTACCGAGGGGCTAGCATTGCCGTCATTGCTGCTGGATCTTAGGCGGCAATGCATATTGTCGAATTTGCCTGTTGTCATATGGTACAACGCACAGGAGCAGAATTCCCTGGAATGGCATGCACGAGTAGCCGGACGTGCGGGTGTAAAAGTCCTGCTCTTCGACTTGGCTAGTGCAAATATCGATATGAATGTCGCCTGCGCGCTCTTGGAGAGCACTCATGTCGGGCCAGGCCAGCACAGCAAAAATCAAGCGCCCAGCGCAGTTGAGCTGATGCGCGCCCTGATGGCCAATATCGACCTCAGAATAGTGCTGCAACCACAACTCAACCTGCAAACCGGCGAGATCGTAGGTGCCGAAGCGCTGGCGCGTTGGAACCATGTATCCAAAGGTAATATTGCGCCGGCAACCTTTGTGCCGTTGGCCCGCCAAGCCGGTGTGGAGCTACTGCTCTTCCACACAGTGCTGACTAGAGTGATAGCGCTGTTGAGCGATCTGCACCGTCAAGGTATTGCGGTGCCGATAGCGGTAAATGCATCAGCCTCGATATTATCCACGACTGGGATTGGTCAATCACTCGCGCGAAGGCTTCGAGAAGCAGACGTGCCCACTTCACTGCTGACGATCGAATTGACGGAAGATGTGCCAGTTCATGATTGGCTTGCCTTGTCGATGGAGTTGGGTTCTCTGCGCATGTGGGGCTTTCCGATTGCAATGGACGATTTTGGGTGTGGCTTTGCTTCGATAGACCTGTTGACTCAAATGCCATTTTCCAAACTCAAAATTGATGGCCGCTTCGTACAAGGTATGGCCGATGACTGCGGCTGTTGTGCGGCAGTCTGCGCGGCGATTTCGATAGGCCAGGCCATGGACCTGGATGTCATCGCCGAAGGGATTGAATCTTCGTCGCAGGTTGAGGCGTTGCTCAAGTACGGGTACCGCACGGGACAGGGCTTTGCCTTGTCGTTACCTCTGGAGGTGGACGAATTCATACGCGCGCTCGCCACCGGAGCCTGAGAGCTATTACGGCGACGACGTATTCGAGCAACTGCGCCTGACGCTCGAAGAGTGGCAGATCAGTGTCTCGCTACTACCCGCCGGTCGTACCCTTCCCTGTACACCGCAAGCCACCAGTCATCCCGGTATCGGCTCCAAAGCCCGGCAGTAATCCGCGAATCAGGCTGGGCAAGTAGGCTCACCATGGTTGAGGCCCTGGAGCAGGCGTTGGCTGTACAGGCTCGCCTTGCCATCGCGCCAGGTCAGGGTTAATACATATAGCGTGTCGAAATCATCACGCCTCCAATCCTCGGCGATCATCCCCTCCTCACCAAGGGCCTTGCCTGCTACGGCATTGATCAGTTCCGGGAGATAACCACGAGACCAGGCGGTGTAGACCGTCGCGTTGTGATATTTCTTGCGCAGTAGCTCGTCCGCCAGTTCGTCAGTGTCGTTTGCCCCAAAGTCGATATTTACCGACAGGCCAAGGCGGATGGCGCTGGGGCCGATAGTCATCAGCGGGCGAATATAGCTATAGCGTTGGTCCTGACGCCCCTCCTTAACATATCGCGAGGGGTTGGCAGCGAACACGTAGTCGGCTTTGCCGAAACGCTCAGGCAGCATTATAGCGAGGTCCAGGGCGCGATTGAGCCCTTGGCAGTTCAGCTGCCCCAATCCCTCGCTGGGTTTTTCGGCGTGGCGCACGAATACCAGAGTCTGGGTGCCGTCCGTCGGTTTGACCTGACGTTCACTCCCCACTAGGGATGGCTGCACGGTTATGGCGGCAAGTCCCAGGATCGGCACCACGTGACGAAGGGACAGAAAGACAAATTTAAGGCGGGGAGGTAATTTATCCAACTTGAATATCGCTTGATGTTTAATAAGACAACATACTTAAGCAAAGACCATCATAGGGTTCTATAGGACTACACCTAAATTATTCAGCTTGCTGCTTTGAACCAATGGCGACGAATAAACAAATCAGCGCGCACTCTGCTTAGGTGGAGCTAGTACTGCCATGTCGGCGCGGAACGCACAGGAATCAACGGCTCATCAAAACCGGTATAAGGTGTTCCGATAGGAACTGCCTCGCCCTCCTCATCCATAAGTCGACTATTACGCATCGGATGCCAGAGAGTAGGTTTTAATGCTGCCTTTAAGTGTCAACTGTGGCTGTAACTGTCATCGTCGCAATGCAGTACCGCCGCTATAGGAAATTCAATAGTAGTTACGACATGTAGTATGACCAAGGAATCTGCATTTTCAATGCGGCGGGCGAATGCTCTGCTGTACAACGTACCGAACGAAAAGTTTGGCTCCAGGTACGTGGAATCTTTCGTTGCTGCAATGAGCTGGATTCAATAGGAGGCGGAGAAAAGTTGGTGTGTGCCAATGAGCAGTACTACCTGCTAAGAACTGGAGCGCCTACCTCATTGGAGCGCATCGACGCGGAGACTTTTATCAACGCCGCTATAAACTGTGGAATACATGGTGAAATGAACCTGAACTTATCGCCCGTCGCAAGATTAGTGTAATCAGCAACCTGGAGTAAGTTCGGAATGAGCGGTCGCACCATCTACCTTTTCATGTGGGGATATCAAGGCGCTTGACTCGCATCTAACCGGAGTCAGCACAGGGATACTCCTGATCAGGAGCGACAATTGTAAACCTGTGAGTCAATTTTGCGCAGGGCTGTTTATTCCATGCATCACTGTGGCGAGGGAGCTTGCTCCCTCACCACAGATTATCGCTGGACAACTTCCCTGGGTTAGAAGCGGAAGGTAAAGCCCGCGTTGATCCCGTTGTTGTTACCGCAGTTGGACAGCAAACCGCTGTAGCTCAACGACACCAGCGTGTCCTGGGTCAGGGCCATTTCCGCACTGGCCTTGATGATCGCACCGTCGCGAGCCACCGGCACACTATTGACCGCAAAGGCGTTGTCGCTACCAGTGAATTTCAGCGAAGCCTCACGATCGGTATCACCGAACTGATGTGCCCAGCCCAACTCGCCACGCAAGGTCACCGCCGACGTGCTGCTGACCGGCAGTTGGGTGTGAGCCCTCAGACCCAGGGTGGAGAGCGTTGCATCCTGGCTTTGCTTGCTGGCATGCAGGGCCGCGGCGCCACCTTTCTCCTTGAACGAATCGCTCTGGTAGTTCAGGTAGGTCAGGTTGGCAAAGGGTTCGAACGCGGCCCACTGGGTATAACCGATCTCGGCGAACACTTGATCGGTGCGTGCGCTGTAGTCGGCTCGTTCATGGTCCGACTGGCTGGCGTAAACCACGCGCCGTGAGGTGTCCAGACGGTGCCAGGTGGTGGCACCGCCCAAGTGCAGGGCAATCGCATCGAAACGTTTGCCGCTGTAGATCGACAGGTGATAGTTGTCGCTGTCCGCCGAGGCCGACGACTCGCCATTGAGGTGGCTCTGGGTGTAGCCGGTGGCCGCACCCACGCGCCAGCCATCGCCTACATCCGTGTCCAGACCCAATAGCACGCCGCTGGTGGACGACGAATAGCCACTGGCATTGTTGTCACCGCTGACGTTATCGCGACCGCCCAGCAGTTGCACCCAGCCGCCGTTGTCGGTGGCCAGGATCTGCGCGCTGGAGTCCTGCGCCTGAGCCTGTTGCAGGCGGCCGTTGACGGCTTCGCGAATGTAACGGCTGTCGGCCATTTGCGCCGCCGCCACATCCGATTGCAGTTGCCCCGACAGTTGTTTGAACGCCTCCCGCGCCTGGGCTGCCGAGTCGGAAGCCAGCAGGCTTTCATACACCGGGCTGCCGGCGCCCAATGTTTCGGCCACTGTCGCCACTGCATGTTCATTACGCGTTTGCGCGACGCTGGCGAAGGTCGTCTGGTTGCGTGCTACCGCCAGGGTCAGTTGGTTCGGTTGGTAATTGAGCTGGGTACCGATGAACAGGTAATTGGGCGAGATCGCCGAAAACTGGCCATTGATGCCTTGGCTGGCGCTGAGGATGTTGAACTGCTGGCCCAGCAAGCTACGTGTCTCGGTGAAGGTCAACAGGTTGGGACTGTTTTCCAGGGACACCGTCACCGCACCACCGTTGAGTGTGGCGACACCGCTGCTCTGGATCTGGTCGCTCCGGCCATTGGGGCCCACTTCCACGGCGTACACCGAGCCCGGGTTGAACGTCACATCGCCGGTGTGCAGCGTGCCGATCGAATGACCTGGCGCCACACGGCCGCCAGTATTGACGGTCAAGGCCCCCACCGTACCGTTGCCGGCCAGTGTGCCGCCCAGGGTGGTTGTCACGCCGTTGTCCGCGTTCACGGTGCCTACGGCGCTGCCATCCACGGTCACGCCAGAGGTCAGCGAGCCATTGACCGACAGCTTGCCGCCGCGTACCCAGGTGCTGCCCGAATAGGTGTTCTGGCCTTCCAGCACCAGTTCACCGTCCCCCGACTTGGCCAGGCTACCGACATAGGTCGTGCCGGTGAGCAGGTCCTTGGCACGCGCCAGCATAGCCAACTCCCGCGCGTTGCCGATTTCATATTGGAACTGATCGTCAGCCGAGGCATTGGCCGGCAGGCCGTTGAGCCAGCCTTTTTGCTGTTTGGTGGCCGCCCAGGTTGCCTGCTCGGCAGCGTCTTCTAGCCGACGGGCGCGGATCGCCTCATCGGAAATCGGGTTAGCCCAGATGTCACGAGTACCGGTGGGTAAGGCCACCGCCACCGAATCGAGGAACTGCCCCGGCCCCTGCATGGCTTTTTGCAGGTTGGGCAAGCCCCAGCCACTGACCACTCCCGGTACCTGCGGCGTACCCCGCGCAGCGTCGTGCACCGGTTGCAGTTTGCCGTAGGTGCGGCCGCCGTACAGGGTACCCACGGGCGTGTCCAGACCGTCCGGCGCTTGCAGGCTGGAGGTGGTCAGCAACACATCGCGGGCCTGACTGGCGGTCATGTAAGGGAAGCGCTGAATCACCAGCGCCAACGCCCCGGAGACGCTCGGCGCGGCGGCCGAGGTGCCGTTGGCATTTGGGATAATTTCGCCTTCCGGCCCCGTGGATGGAATCCCCGAAACGCCCATCACACACCACCACTTCGACGTGCCGCAACGGTTGTAGACCTGAGCGCTGGTCTCGTCGTAACCGGTGATCGAAAGGAATTTGGTTTCGATATCGGGTTTGAAAAACGGCAGGTTGGCGTTGGTATCCGGGTTGGCCCCGTGGCTGTCGTTACCCGCAGAAATGATCTGAATGAACGTGTTTTGCCGTGCTGCGTCGGCCATCGCGTCCATCCAGGTTTTTTGCCCGGCGTGGGCCTTGTCCCAAAACGGGCGATAAGCGGCGGTCATGTCGCGCAAGTTGTCCGCCGCGCTGTCGCCGACATTGCCGAAGTGGTTCTCTACATCGTTGCGCGAGTTTTGCCCCCAACTCTGGTTGACGATCGACACATTCTTTGCGGCCAGGGCGTTGTAGCTGGCCATGAAGGCGTTGTAGTCGAGGTCATTGGAGCCTTGGTACCGATCGTTGTCGCTGCCACCTGTGTTGGCGACAAAGATATTCGCATCGAAGGCAATGCCGTGCATACCGGTGCCATTGCGGCTGGCCCCAAGCACGCCGGACATTTCCGTACCGTGGCCATCGTTGAACGCCGGGTCATATTCTCCTGAGATATTGAAATGTTCACCCTGCTGGAACTCGCCGCTGGGCACTTCAAGACGGTAGCGCGGATGGGTAGCGTAGTACTCGCCGGTAGAAGTCACCGTCTGCACCCGGTCCTGGCCCTGGGCATTCTTGCCCTGGAACTCAAAATGCTCGGCGAGGACCCCCGAGTCGAGCACGCCGACATTCACGCCCTTACCGGTGATGCCCAAGGCATAAGCATAGTATGCATTGGTGCGGTCCAGGCCAGAGTTAACCTGGGCTTCCGGAGTCTTCCAGGTTTGTGCGTTGGCGCTCCAGTCACGTGTAGCACCCGCCCAGGATTGACCTGCATTCAGTTGCCCGTTGAGGTTGCTGCTGACGCCCGGTTCTACATAGACATAGGGCTTGGCGGCGGGCAGATTGGAGATGATTGCCTTGGAAAAATCGAGAATATCGGTGGTGTAACGGCCGTTGTTGCTGAACAACCGGCTGCGGTATTTGTCCAGAGGCGAGTCGTAGTCCAACGGCCGCTTGGTATCACCAAGCATGGCGCTGATGGTCAGGTTTTCTGGTTGCAGTTCGTAGTTCTGCTTGAGGGCCGAGTCAAACTTGCCGGACTGGGCGGCAAAATCCTTGGCCGCTAAATCGACGATCTCCGCGTCTTTAAACCGCAGCCCCTTATATACGTCGGTTTTGGGGCCAAACGAGGCAACGGCTTTCCTGAACGCAGCTTCAAGCACCTGAGACGTATAGGGATTATTGGCTGCTGGCGCTTCTTGCGCAAAAGCCACGCCTGCCTCGCTCATCAACAAGGTAACAGCCCAAGTGATGGGTGTGAGCCTCCATTGTCGTGCTGTGAGTAGATGTTTTTTTATACGACTTGAATCATGATCTGAAATACTCATTATGCTCCCCTCGAACATGTAATTATTTCTAAATGCGTGTCATCGGTTTTTTATTTTTTATAGGCAGAAAGCAACTTGATCATTTCGGGATTCGAGCTCCGCATTAATATATTTATCACAGGCCAGCACTGCGACTTTTTTGTGCGGACAACCAAGAAGCAGGGCGCCACTTGGTAACTTCAATAGCGTTTTTATCGCTGCAACAGGGTTTGGCTTTAAATAAAATTCTGTGGTTATAATTCCCTCATCAAAGTGGTGCAGTAGGCCTTCTCAAGACAATACCGTGATACAAGTCGTTAAATATTTAGGAGTAGTCTGAAAAACGAAAAGCGAACGGATATTAGGGAGAGTACCTCAGCCGAAACCCTCTTCTTATTTGCAGTAAGAGCTGCCCTTCGAGGAACAGATTTAGGTCAACCTTGAACAGCTACACTTTAGCCTTGCTGCCCACAGGACGGCAAAATACCGGGACTTCCAGCCAAAAGTTTTCACGCACGTAGTCCACGCTTGCACTCATCCCCCCATCGAAGATCGCTGACTCCCTCACCCCGGTATCCGTTTTTTGGCTAGCTGCTAAGTAGCATCCAAGATCCCGGCGTCACCAAAAAACGATGTGACTCCGGAAAATGGTTGCCAGCAAGGGACACCTTGCCCCCCGAATCACGATTCCAGTACGACAAGAAATGCCAACACGTGCGGATACGGGAAATTGATCGCGGCGTTACCGATGATCTAGTGCTCACGTGTAACCCGCGGCACGAGGCTAACGCGGGCCTCGGAAAACTCGGTCTATGAACATCAATCGATGAACAGTTGCGATCATTTGAGGCGTACTGAATCAGTATTATTGAGCTACTGATCTGCTTATGAACATCTGACATCGCCCACTTGTTAAATGACGTATAGCGCCCGGGATTTGCTTGAGCGGGAAATGCGCTCGAGTGGCTAACGCACCTTGCCCTTTCAGATCAAACCGACCGGCCATGTACTTGGGGACAGTCAGTGCCAGCGCGACGACAGCCAACACCAGCGGTAAAAGCGAAACCCACAGCACTGTATTCCAGCCATAAGCCGACAGCAGCCCACTCGACGAAAAAGACCCGACCGCCATCACGCCGAACACGATGAAATCGTTGAGCGATTGAACGCGTGCTTTCTCTTCATGCCGATGGCATTTCCAGCATCAGTGCGGACGCGCCCAGCAATCCAAAATCCCACCAAGCCCCAGCAGGATCAGCGACCCGTCGAATTGCAGTCCCAGATTGGCCGAGGCATTGCTAATGCCTACAGAGGTGCATGGCCAATTCCGAGCGGACACCCTCCTCCAAGCTCTTCAGCCGTCGGCATCGGCAGTCTGTTGGGGCAGTGTTGAGATCATGGTTCTTCATGGGTGTCGAGTACCTACAGCAAGTTCGTCATCACGGGTCAATGCGCGCAGCGGCGTGCTCACCTGCGATGCTCAATACCATGCGGAATTTGACGTCGCCGGACTTCATCCGTTGGTAGGCTTCATTGGCCTGTTCGAAGGGCATCACTTCGATCCTCGGGCGTACGTCAGCCAGCACGCTGAAATCCAGGGTCCTTTCGTTTTCGTAGGGCGAGCCGGTGATCGAACCCAGCAGGCTGCGCTCACCCACGACCAGGTGGCCGGTCGACACCGGCAACGGATCTTTGCCCGCTCCAAGCAGAACAAGACGGCCTTGTGGTGCGAGCCCGGCCATGAGCGCCGATACGGTAGCAGGGGCGCTGATCGTACTCACGATGGCCTGAGCGCCGCCCATTTCCTTGAGCTTCGTCGCCGCGTCTTCTTCATGGGTGTCGATGTAGACATGTGCTCCGAGGTTCAATGCGTCGTCGGCGATATCAGTGCCGCGCCCGATGGCAACCACGCGAAACCCCATCCGGCGCGCGTACTGCAGGGCCATATGCCCCAGGCCGCCAATACCAAAGATGGCAACCGTATCGCCCGCCTGCGCACCGCACTTCTTCAACGCATTGAACGTGGCGATGCCGGCGCAAAGCAACGGCGCGGCTTCCTCGGCAAGGAGTTCGTCAGGAATCGATACCAACCCGGAGGCTCGCGCCAGCATCATTTCGGCATAACCACCGTCGCAAGTAGCGCCGACAAAGGGCTGGTGTTGGCACAGCTGAAAGTGCCCCTGGCGGCACGGTACACATTCGCCGCAAGGCCCGCCCAGGCGGCCCACGCCCACACGCTGGCCGACTTTCCAGAGCGATGGAACGTGCTCGCCCAGCGCGGCGATGCGGCCGACCACTTCATGACCCGGCACACGCGGCGGCTGCAGTGCAGGGTCTGCCCCTTCGATGTCGCCAATATCGGCACCACAGATGCCGCAGGCCTCCACGGCAATCAGCACCTGCCCACTACCAGGGGCAGTTGTTGGACGGTTAACCAGCTCCAGAAAGCCCGGTCGGGTGACTTGCATGGCACGGTATGTAGCGTTCATAGCCCTCGGCTCCTGAAAAGATAAAAAAATGGAAAAGTGTCAGGCCGAAACAACAACGAGTGCCGTCTTGCCTTGCGATCTCAGGTCAACGCTTCGATGGATTCAACGCAGCCGCACTGGCATGTTCAGTCAACGCCTTCACGCCCAGGCCGGCGGCCTCGACGGCCCCGGCCAAATAGCCGGAAAACTGCGGCGACCACTCGCTGGCGATGCCTGTCAGGCATCCCTGCCAGGGTCCCGAAGTTGCCTTGGCCGAGGGCGCTCGGGCATGCTGGGCCGCGGCATTTACATCGACTGCAGTGGCCGTAAGCGGGTCTTGCGCCCAGTCCTTGATGGCTTCGGCCTTGAGCGTCGCCGCCAGAGGGCCAAACATCCGGACCAGTTGCGCACGGCAGTGCGTGCGCAATACCTCGTCGGAGACCCTGCTGCGTACACGCGCCGGCACGCCCAGGAAGCCAAACAGCGCTGCGCTGCCACCCGGCATGGAGGCGTCATGGATTTCACCCAGTGGCCCACGTGCACTGCGGCCTTCACCGGACAACCCCTGCTCTCGCCAGAACGGTGTGTCATAGATGGCGACATACTTGGCTTGAGGTGCCATCCACGTCGCCGTTTCACGCCACTGCAGGGCCAGCGATGCAGGCAAGGCCGGTTCGAATGCGATGGTGCTTTCGACCAGTCGAGGCGGCAGCGCCAGCAAGACATGCTCGGCCTGCCAGGCACTGACATGGCCTGCGGCGTTTTCGCTCTCAAGCTCGATACAGCCATGGTGTTTGCGAAGTCGGCGCACCGTGTGGCCGGTGATGATGTTTGCCGGGGCGAGCTTATCTCGCAGGGCTTCGGTCAAGCGCCCCATGCCACCGGCCAGGCGCATGGACGCGGGCGAGTTCACGTAGCCACGCATGCGCACAGCAGGCTCCTCGGGTGAGCGCTCCACCATCATGTCGCCCTCCTCGAACTGCTCAAACTGCTCCAGGCCCAAGGCCTCCACCAGCCGGCCAAGCTCGTGTTGGTAGCCAGGCCAGAACCAGGTAGGGCCCAGGTCGAAGCGGTCGATGCCGTCGATGTTCGCTGCAATGTGGGTAATGGCCTGGCCGGTGGCGTCGATGGACGCAATACGACCGCCGACGACTTCCCTCCCCTCCAGCAACACATAATCGGTGATGCCCTGGCGTTCCAGCAGGTAGGCGGCGTACAGGCCGCTCAAACCAGCGCCAACGATAGCAATGCGTACCGTGTGCATGCTCATTCCTCTGCCGCCACATCGGCCAGGTGGCCCGTTT
The DNA here is from genome assembly GCF_013386835.1 of Pseudomonas sp. IPO3774. Classification (NCBI taxonomy): domain Bacteria; kingdom Pseudomonadati; phylum Pseudomonadota; class Gammaproteobacteria; order Pseudomonadales; family Pseudomonadaceae; genus Pseudomonas; species Pseudomonas sp. IPO3774. The sequence goes on along the minus strand of NZ_JACAQY010000040.1, from coordinate 51,185 downwards.
TGAGGTACAGGGTGGCGCCTTGGTCGCCAGCGTAGAGGTTCGCAGACTCACCAGCAGGCAGGCGCACCCAACTGCCGCACTCGTATGCCTTTCCATCCAGCGTCACGTTGCCCGCCAGCACCAGCAGTTCAGCGCCATCAGGCCGTGTCTCGAAAATCGCGTCATGCGGTGCCAGACGTTGCAGACAGACCTGCTCCGTTTCATTACGGAACAGCGTGCAAACCTCGCGCCGGCCCTCCCGACGCCACGCGGCAGGGTCACGGGTATCAATGCGCACATGGCGCTGCTCGCGTCCCTGCATCTGCTGAAGCTTGACGAAAATGACAGCGCCCTCGGCGCTGGAGGGTTGATGGCTGGACCCGGGGGGATTGCGCAAATACCAGCCCGCCGGGTAGTCCCCACTCCCGTCGGAGAAGGTCCCCGACAACACGAGAATCTCCTCTCCCCCGGGATGGGGGTGGCGAGGGAAACGGGAGTCAGGGGCATACCGCACAAGGCTGGTGGCACGGGCTTGTTCCGCGCCCACGCGATCCAGCATCACGCGCTCGACGCCATCCTGGGGCGAAGCCACCCATTGACACTGCTGGGACGCCACGATGGCGCGGCGAGTGAAATCGGCATTGATCAGCATGAGGGTTATCCAAACGGGGACAAAGACACCGGCCAACCCGTCCGTGGGTGGGCGGTGCATATCGATAGGGCTTACTGACTGGGCAGTTGTTGATAGGCCTCGACGACGCGTGCCGAGTACGTCAGTGCAGCACCCGCGTTCAGGGCAATCGCCACACCGAGGGCTTCGGTGATTTCTTCAAGCGTGGCACCGTGCTCGACCGCCTTCTTGGTGTGAACGGAAATACACCCGTCGCAGCGCGTGGTCACAGCCACCGCCAATGCGATCAGCTCGTGGATCTTCGGTTCCAGATGCCCCGTCTTGACCGCCGAATTGTCGATCATCATCAGGCCGCGCATCACGTCCGGGCTTTGTTTAGCGTAGTCGCCCACGCGCTCCATCAGGGCGTCGCGGTAGCCATTCCAGTCTTGCATCATGGTCTTTCTCCAAAAACAGATTGAAGCCAGGTGTGGGGTCTCGCCTGGCAAAGAACTCAGTGCGTCAGCGGCGCAGGTCAGTTACGGCCAGCCATGACACCGCCATCGACGTCCCAGACGGCGCCAGTAACCCAGCCCGCCTTGTCCGAGAGGAGGAAGGCAACCACTTCGGCGACATCCTGAGGCGTGCCCACACGGCCAATCGGGTGGAAGCTGTTGAAGCCTTGCAGCGCACTGTGCACTTCGGCTTTTGGAATGAAGCCTTCGTAGATAGGGGTCTGCACCACGGCAGGCGACACCGCGTTAACACGGATGTTCTTGCTGCCCAGTTCCATCGCCAGGTGCTGGGTCAGCGAGTGCAGGCCCGCCTTGGCCATCGAGTAGGCCGACGACGGTGTGGCCGCGATCGCCTGCTTGCCCCACATCGAACCAATGTTCACGATCGCGCCCGGGCGGTTCTTGGCGACCAGGTTGGCGGCAACCTTTTGCGTGATGAAGAAGGTCGCTTTGTTGATCGACATGTACTGGGCGTAATCGGCTTCCGAATGCTCCAGGAATGGCTTGGGGAAGAACACGCCAGCGGCGTTGACCAGCAGGTCGATATCCGAATGCTGCTCGTCCAGGGTTTTGATCAGCGAAGCGACGGCGGCGTCGTCGGACAGGTCGGCGGTCAGCGCCCATACCTGGCCCAGTTCAGCTAATTCCTGGCGGGCTGCTTCGGTTTTCTCCGGGCGGTTGCCCACGATAACCACGCCGCCGCCCTCGGCCAGTACGGTGCGCGCCGTCTGCAGGCCCATGCCGCTGGTGCCACCGACGACCAACAGCTTCTTGCCCTTGAATTGATTGCTCATCTTGAAAATCTCTCTGTGCGCCCGCCGCCAGGCAGGACTTGAATGGAAGAAAAACTATTGTTTCCAATGGCACTCGCATGCCTATGCGCTCACCCATCAAACAGATCAACAGTCGGCATGGAGGCGATTTTTCTCCTCTTCCGGCCCGCAGACAAACGAGATAAAGTGTCAGCCCCAGAAAGAAAAACTTTATCGATATGAAATCGCCCGTCCATCTCAACGCCCTGCGTGCTTTCGAGGCCAGCGCCCGCCATCAGAGCTTTTCTTCGGCGGCGGTCGAACTCAATGTCACACCCGCCGCTGTCGGTCAGTTGGTCCGTACGCTGGAAGACTGGCTGGGTAGCCCGCTGTTTGTGCGCGGTAGCAGCGGTCGGGCACGGCTTGTACCTACTGAGGCGGCTGAGCGTGCATTGCCAGACATCCGGGCAGGTTTCGACAGGCTGGCGTTGGGGATGGAACGACTTAGCGAAGGCTCGATCAGCGGCGTACTGACCGTGGCCGTCAGCCCGGCTTTTGCCGCCAAATGGCTGTTGCCTCGCATCGACCGCTTTCAGGCGGTGTGCCCCGAAACAGACGTGCGTCTGGATACCAACCTTAAACCGGTGGATTTCGTCGCCCAGCGGATCGATATCGGCGTGCGTTATGGCACGGGGCGTTGGCCAGGGCTGACCGCCGAGAAGCTGATGGACGAAGAGGTGTATCCGGTGTGCTCGCCACAACTGTTGCGCGAGCATTCGCGTTTGCAAAAAACCAGTGACCTGGCACAGGAGACGTTGATTCACGACCTTTCGATGGATAGCCATAGCGGTTTTCCGAGCTGGGAAACCTGGATGCAGAAAGCCGGATCGAAGGACACCCTCTCCCTGCGAGGCATGCAAATCAACAATTCTGCCGCCGTGTTGCAGGCTGCGGTTGAGGGGCACGGCGTCGCACTTGCACGCAGCGTCATGGCCCACGACGACCTGGCAAGCGGACGGTTGGTGCGGTTGTTTCCAGACATCAGTGTTGCATCGGAGCTGGCCTACTACGTCGTTTATCGACCTGAGTGTGCGAGCTTGCCCAAGTTGGCGACATTTCGGGACTGGTTGTTGGCAGAAGCACTGCAGACGGTAAAGCGTGAGATCAGCGCCCACTAGGCTGTACTACTCGCGATTCCTCAACGACGACGCTACCAGCAAATCCCGCGTATAGGCATGCTCCGGTGCGTCGAACAATTGCTCGGTACTCCCCGCCTCCACCACCACGCCATCCTTCACCACGATCAAGTCGTGAGCCAACGCCCTTACCACCGCCAGGTCGTGGCTGATGAACAAGTACGTCAGCCCATGCTCCTCCTGCAACCTGCGCAGCAAGCTCACCACCTGCTTTTGCACGGTGCGGTCGAGGGCTGAGGTGGGTTCGTCGAGCAATATCAAATCCGGCTTGATCACCAGTGCGCGGGCGATCGCGATGCGTTGGCGCTGGCCGCCGGAGAATTCGTGGGGGAAGCGATGACGCGTATCGGGGTCGAGTCCGACGTCGCGCAACACGGCAATCACTTGAGCTTCGCGCGCGCAAGCATTGAGGTCCGTGTGTACGCGCAGGCCTTCTTCGATGATTTGCTGCACGCTCATGCGCGGACTGAGGCTGCCGAACGGGTCTTGAAACACCACCTGTAGTTTGCGCCGCCACGGACGCAGGGCCTTGCCTTTGAGTGCGTCGAGGGCCTGGCCCTGGAAGCGAATGCTGCCTTGGGCGTCGATCAACCGCAGGATCGCCTGGCCTAGGGTGGATTTGCCCGAGCCGGATTCGCCAACAATGCCCAAGGTTTTGCCACGTTGCAGGCGCAGGTCGATGCCGTCCACCGCCTTGATCGGCGGTTTGCGCCGCAGCAGGCCGCCTTGCGGGAACCAGACCTTGAGGTTGTCCACCTCCAGCAGGTTGTCCGCCGTTTCACGCACCACCGCCCTGCCCTCTGGCTCGGCTTCGAGCAACTGCCGGCTGTAGGCGTGCTGCGGCGCGGCAAACAGTGCCTGGCAGTCGGCCTGTTCGACGATCTGGCCGGCGCGCATCACCGCCACGCGCTGGGCGATGCTGCGCACCACGTTGAGGTCGTGGCTGATCAACAGCAGCGCCATGCCCAGGCGTTGCTGCAGGTCTTTGAGCAGCGCAAGAATGCGTCGCTGCACGGTCACGTCCAGGGCCGTGGTGGGCTCGTCGGCTATCAACAGCAGCGGTTCGCAAGCCAGGGCCATGGCGATCATCACCCGCTGGCGCTGCCCGCCGGAGAGCTGATGCGGGTACGCCGCAAGGCGCTGGCGCGGGTGCTGGATGCCCACCAGTTCGAGCAACTCCAACACGCGCTCACGCGCCGCCGCACCGCCCAGGCCTTTGTGCAGCAGCAGGGTTTCGGACAGCTGCCGTTCGACGCTGTACAGCGGGTTGAGCGAGGTCATCGGCTCCTGAAAGATCATCGCGATGCGATCGCCGCGAATCTGCCTTAAACGCTCCGGCCGCGCGCCGAGCAGCTCTTCGCCCTGGTAGCGAATACTGCCCTGGGTACGCGTGGTGTGGGGCGGCAGCAATTGCAGGATCGAGTGGGCGGTCACCGATTTGCCGGAGCCCGACTCGCCCACCAGCGCCAGGCACTCGCCCGGGTGAATATCCAGGTCGATGCCACGCACCGCTTTGTGCCCGTCGAACGCCACTTTCAGGTTACGAATTTCAATCAACGCGTCAGTCACGGCACAGCTCGCTTATCAGGATCGGGGGTCGAAGGCGTCGCGGCAGGCTTCGCCGATAAACACCAACAGGGACAGGATCAACGCCAACGTAAAAAACGCGGTCAGCGCCAGCCACGGGGCTTGCAGGTTGTTTTTTCCCTGGCCGATCAACTCACCCAGGGACGCACTGCCCGTGGGCATGCCGAAGCCAAGAAAATCCAGGGCGGTGAGGGTCGAAATGGCCCCGGTCAAAATGAACGGCAAGTAGGTCAAGGTGGCAGTCAGCGCGTTGGGCAGAATGTGCCGCAACATCACCTGAACATCGCCCACACCCAGGGCTCGCGCGGCCTTCACGTACTCCAGGTTGCGCCCGCGCAGGAACTCGGCGCGCACCACATCCACCAGGGTCAGCCAGGAAAACAGCGCCATGATCCCCAGCAGCCACCAGAAACCCGGTTCGACAAATCCGGACAAGATGATCAGCAAGTACAGGACCGGTAGCCCCGACCAGATCTCGATCAGGCGCTGCCCCAACAGGTCGACCCAACCGGCGTAATAGCCTTGCAGCGCGCCGGCGGCGACCCCGATCAAAGTGCTCACCACGGTCAGTGCCAAGGCAAATAACAGCGATACACGGGTGCCGAAAATCACCCGCGCCAATACATCCCGGGCTTGATCATCGGTGCCCAGCCAGTTGCTCGCGCTGGGTGGCGCCGGCGAAGGGGTCGTGAGGTCGTAGTTGACCGTGTCGTAGCTGAACGGAATAGGCGCAAACAGCATCCAGCCGCCCTGCCCTTCAATCAGTTCATGCACGTAAGGGTCACGGTAATCCGGCTGAAACGGCAACGTGCCGCCGAAATCCTGCTCGGTGTAGCGCTCGAAGGCCGGGAAATACAGTGAGCCCTGGTACGCCATCACCAGTGGCTTGTCGTTGGCCAGCAGTTCGGCACCCAGACATACGGCGAACAGCGCCAGGAACATCCACAGCGACCACCAGCCGCGGCGATTGCGCTTGAAGTGCAGCCAGCGGCGACGAGTAATCGGAGTAAAAACCGGCATCAATGCGACCTCGCGGAAAAATCCAGCCGGGGGTCCAGCAGGCGGTAGCACAGGTCGCCCAGCAACTTGATGACCAACCCGACCAGGGTAAAGATAAACAGCGTGCCAAAGACCACGGGATAGTCCCGTGCCACTGCCGCTTCGTAGCTCAGGCGACCGAGGCCGTCGAGGGAGAAAATCACTTCAATCAGCAACGAGCCGCCGAACAACATCGCGGTGAGCGCCTGGGGCAGGCCAACCACGATCAGCAACATGGCGTTGCGAAACACGTGTTTGTACAGCACCTGTTTTTCGCTGAAACCCTTGGCCCGCGCGGTCACTACGTACTGGCGGCTGATCTCGTCGAGGAAGCTGTTTTTGGTGAGAATGGTCAGTGTGGCAAAGCCGCCAATCACCAGCGCCGATACCGGCAAGACAAGGTGCCAGAAGTAGTCCACGACCTTGCCCGCCCATGACAGGCTGGCAAAGTTCTCCGAGACCAGGCCGCGCACCGGAAACCAGTTCAACAGGCTACCGCCGCCGAATACCACGATCAGCAGCAAGGCGAACAGGAACGCCGGCATGGCGTGGCCGATAATGACCGCCGCACTGCTCCACACATCGAAGCGGCTGCCATGGCGCACGGCCTTGCGGATGCCCAGCGGGATCGACACCAGGTAACTGATCAGCGTGGCCCAGAAGCCCAGGGACAAAGTCACCGGCAGTTTTTGCAGGATCAGGTCGGTGACCTTGGCGCCGCGAAAGAAGCTATCGCCAAAATCCAGCCGCGCGTAGCTGCTGAGCATCAACCACAGCCGCGCGCCAAGGGGCTTGTCGAAGCCGTATTGGCGCTCGATATCGGCCACCAGCGCCGGGTCCAGGCCACGAGTTGTGCGCGATTCAGTGCTGCCGGTTTCCACCCGTGTGCCGGCCACCGACGCTTGGCTGCCGATGCCTTGCAAGCGCGCGATGGCTTGCTCAACCGGGCCACCCGGGGCGGCTTGCACGATAAAAAAGTTGACCAGCAGGATGCACACCAGCGTTGGTACGATCAGCAATAAACGGCGCGCGCTATAGGCCAGCATGCTGGGAAGCCTCAGTCAGTTGACGCATCTGTGCGGTGGTCAGCGGCGTCGGGCTCACTTCCCACCAGGTGTCGATGCCCACGTCATTGAGCGGCGCTGTGCGGGGCCGACCAAAACGGTTCCACCACAGCGAGGACGAGCCCGGCGGGTAATAGTTGGGAATCCAGTAGAAGCCCCACTGCAACACGCGGTCGAGGGCATGGGCGTAGCGCACCATGGTCGGGCGGTCGTTGGCGCGGACAAGGCCATCGATCAAGGCGTCCACCGCCGGGTTGCGCAGTGCCATGTAATTGTTGGAGCCAGGGTCATCGGCACTCTCGGAACCGAAGTAGTTGGTCAGCTCGCGGCCCGGCGATGGGCTGACCGGGTAGCCGTTGACGATCATGTCGTAGTCCCGTGCGCGCACGCGGTTGGCGTATTGGGCTGAGTCGATCATGCGGATCGTGAAGCCGATGCCGATCTGCGCCAGGTTGCGTTTGTAGGGCAGCAGCAAACGCTCGAAGCCTTTCTGGGCATTCAGGAAGGTGAACTGCAACGGCGTGCCCTCGGCGTTAACCAACTGGTCGCCGCGCGGGGTCCAGCCCGCCTCGGCCAGTAACTTCAGCGCTTGCGCCTGCTGCGGCCGAATGCGCCCGCTGCCATCGGTGCGCGGCGGCTGGTAGACCTGGGTGAACACCTCCTCCGGCACTTGCCCGCGCCAGGGTTCCAGAATGGCCAGCTCCTGGGCATCCGGCAGCTGGGTGGCCGCCAATGCGCTGCGGGAAAAGAAGCTGCGCTGGCGCAGGTACAGGCTGTGCATCATCTGCCGGTTGCTCCAGTCGAAATCCCACAACAGGCTCAGCGCCTCGCGCACGCGGCGGTCCTGGAACTGCGGTTTTTGCAGGTTGAACACAAAACCCTGGGTGCCCTGCACGGCATTCGGCGCCAGTTGTTCACGTTGCAGACGACCGTCGCGCAAAGCCTCGCCGTCGTAGCCCACCGAATAACTGGTGGCGGAAAATTCGCGATTGAAGTCGTAACCCTGGGCTTGCAGGATCTGGCGCGACACGTCGCCGTCGGCAAAAAATTCAAGCCGCAGGGTGTCGAAGTTGTACTGCCCCTGCGTCACCGGCAGGTCTCGCCCCCACCAGTCCTTGACCCGTTCGAAGGTGACACTGCGGCCGTTGTCCACGCTGCTGATACGGTACGGGCCGCTGCCCACCGGCGGTTCAAAGCCGCCGCCGTTGGCGAAATTGCGCCCCTGCCACCAATGTTCCGGCAGCACCGGCAGTGAAGCGAGGTCCAGGGGCAAGGTGCGATTGTCGGCGCTTTTGAAGGTGAACCGCACTTGGGTCGGCGATTCCACCAGCACCTGGTCCACATCGGCAAAGCTTTGGCGATACGCCAGGCTGCCTTCGGTGGTGAACAGCTTGAAGGTGTAGGCCACGTCCTGCGCGGTGATGGGCGTGCCATCGGCAAACCGCGCCTTGGGATTGAGGTAGAAACGCAGCCATGAATGGTCATCTGCCAGCTCCATGCCTTGCGCGACCAACCCGTACACGGTGTACGGCTCATCCTGCGAACGGTACGCCAACGGGCTGTAGAGCCAACCCTGGATCTGGGTGATGCCGGTGCCTTTGTCGACATACGGGATCAGGTGATCAAACGCCCCGCCTTCCATGGACGAGCGACGAAAACTGCCGCCCTTGGGCGCGTTCGGGTTGACGTAATCCAGGTGTTTGAAGTTGGCCGGGTACTTGGGCGCTTCGCCGTATACCGTCAAAGCGTGCGTCGGTTGAGCGAGCAGTGACGGGACCCAAAGCCCCGTCAGCAGTGCCCACACCATGAAGCGAAACAGGCTCACAAACTCAACTCCTTTTCCAAAAACACTGAAGGCTCACTTATGCAGGGTTGTGCGTCGACGCCAGGGTTTTTATAGAGCACCGGTTAGACCGTTAGCGCATGTGCTTATGCGCTACTTGCCGAAGTGGTAACTCACGTCCAGCCAGACCTGGCGGCCATAGGGGTCGTAGTTGCCGCTGGGGTAATACGGCCAGCCGGCGGAGTCATCGTGCTTGACCTGATTGAGCAGGTTGTTGACGGTCAGGCCGACACTCGCCTGCTCGTTCACCTGGTAACGGGCGCTGGCGTTGAAGGTGGTCCAGGGCGACAGGCGCCCATCGCCGGCGCCATTGGTCACGCTGCCGTAGCGAATGCCGGTCAGCGTGGTGGTGAGGTGCTGGTAGTCCCAGGTCAGGCTCGCGTTGACCTTGCTGCGCCAGTCGTGGTTGTCGGTGCTGGAGCGCAGGTTCTGGGTTTGCGCATCGTCCGATTCCTTGAGGTAGTGGGACAGCACCAGGCTGTAGCCAATCGCCGAACTGAACGCGCCGTACTGGCCTGCGCCCCAGCGAATATTACTCTTGAGGTCCAGGCCGCTGACCCGCTCGCTGGCGGCGTTGATCGCATTGACCTGCACCCGTTGCAGCACGTTCGGGTCCACTGCCGCCGTGCTGGCATTGCGCTGGATGCGTGCCAGGACGTCGGCGCAAGTGGTCGCATCAAGCTGGCCGTTGCGGCACTGGTTTTCCTGTTGCAGCAAGCGGTTGATGTCGACGGTGGTCAACAGGTCCTTGATTTCGACGCGCCAGAAGTCGGCGGAGAAATCAAACTGATGCGAAGGCGACCAGACAAAGCCGTACGTCCAGGACTTGCCACGCTCGGAGGCGAGGTCCGAATTACCGGTCTGGGTGTAATCCACGCGGCCTCGGTCACACGCCCCCTCTACGCCCTTGCTGCAACCGTAATAGTCGATCTGGTCAGGCGTGTAGCCATTGGTCGCGGCCTGGTAGAGGTAGTTGAGGTCGGGTGCGCGAAAGCTGGTGCCGTAGCTACCACGAAACAGCAGGCTGGTCACCGGGCGCCATTCCAGGCCCAGGTTGTAGGTTTTTTGTTGCTCGGTGCGGCCACTGAATTTGTATTGGTCCCAGCGCCCGGCCGCCGAGGCGAGCAAGGTGTCGGTAACGGGAATGCTCAGCTCGCCACCCGCGGCGTAGCGGTCACGCGAACCGCCTGAATTGGAGGCCGGCGTGGTGTTGTAAAACGTGCCGTCATTGAGTTGGTCGTCGACATCGACGCTGTAGGATTGCCGCCCCACTTCGGTCACACCGGCAAAGCCCACCGGCCCGGCGGGCAGCTCGAACAGGTCGCCGTTGATGTTGGCGCTGAAGGTTTGGGAAACCGATTTACTCTTCTGCACCAGGTTGCCGCGAAACTGATCCCACTGCTCCGGAGTCAGCGGCTGGTCCAGCCGCGAAGGGTCTGGCGCGAAGACCGGGTGCCCGTCCTGCGTGCCCAGTTGCGGCCCGAGGTAGTAATCGCGGATGCCGCTCAAAGGCGTGTAGCGGGTGGTGCGGTCGCTGGTGTACTCGGAGCGGTTCGCCGCAATCTGATAACCCCAATCACTGTTGGTGAACTTGTCTTCCAGGCCCAGGGTGCCGGTCCAGGACACTTCGCGCCATTTGCTGTTGTTGCTGGTCTTGCCACCGATTTCCTCGCTGGAAAAGTTGCGTGACCAGCGCTCCAGGTTACCGGTGTTGCGGTTGATAAAGTCCGGCGAGGTGAAGCTTGGGCCGCGCGTGTTGTTCTGCGTGTGATCAAAGCCAAACATCAAGTCGGCGAACACTTTGCCGGTGTCGCTGAAGTGCCAGGTGCCGCGCGTGTAGCCGTCATAGTTTTCCTTTTGCGCCTGCAAGGTCCAGTAGTCGTTGTAGTACTGGTTGGTGGTGCAGCGGGTGCTGCTGCCACCGAGCTTGCCGTTGTAGATACCGCCATAGGCGCCGCAGCCGGGGCCGAGGTAGGCGCCGCTGTCGAGGTTACGGCGGTAGCCCACATCCTTGGCCGGGCCGTCGCTCATAAAGCCGCGCTGGTTGGCCCAGATCGGTTGGCGCTGGGTCAGCTCCAGGCCGAATACCCCGTCAAAATCGCCCCAGGTGTCGCCGCCGCTGATCTGCAGGCGCTGGTTGTCGCCGCCGCCACGCTCGGCGGCGCCACCACGCAGATTGACGTCCACGCCGCTGATTTTGTCTTTGAGGATGATGTTCACCACCCCGGCAATCGCGTCGGAGCCATACACCGCCGAGGCGCCGCTGCTGAGGATCTCGATACGCTCGATCATCACCGCCGGGATGTTCGCCAGGTTGGTGAAGTTGACCGCGCCGTCGTACGCCGTGGGGTAGTCGGCCACGCGCCTGCCGTTGATCAGCACCAGTGTGTGGTTCGGCCCCAGCCCTCGCAGGTTGAGGGCACTGGCGGCCGGTTGGAAGGTGTTGCCGTAGTCTTCGCCCTGGGTCATGCCGGTGTTCTGGGTTTGCGAGGCGATGGCGTCGTAGACGTTTTTGTAGCCCCTGCGGGTGACTTCGTCAGCGGTGATGACCGTGACCGGCGACGGCCCTTCAACCTGGGCACGGGCAATGCGTGACCCCGTGACCACGACCTTTTCCAACGCCACATCACCCGGGACTTTCGCCGCCGTGGGCGCCGCCTTGACCGCCGCTGCAGGTGGCTTGGCCGCCCGGCGCAGGGTCCAACCGCCGTCGCCACTGGGCACGGCGTCAAGGGCTGCACCGCGCAGTGCCTGTCGCAGCGCTTGCTCGGTGGTGAAGGTGCCCCGCACCGGCGCGCTGGTCAGGCCTTGCACAAGGTCTTGCTGGAAGGAAATGATCTGCCCGCTGCTGCGCGACAGGGTCAACAGCGCTTGGTCGAGGGGGCCGCTGGCAATATCAAAATCAAAAGTCTGGGCGGTCGATATCGCAGACAGCGGCTGTGCCAGCACCGCCGTGCCATGTCCCGCCAAAGTCAGGCCAATCGTCAGAGACAGTGCCGCCAGAGATGCGCGACTGAGAGGTTTGAGTTGCATGGTTGAGGTTCCCATCATTGATATGCCGTTGATGGGTTGAACAACAGGTCGGGGTTTTTTATAGGCGGCCGTTAGGCTAAAAAAGCATGGGTTTATAACGGCCCGAAACAACACTCCCAGGCAGATACACCCTGGCCTGTATTGGGTTGTGCAACAGTGGCGGGGGTTTTATAGGGCTGGGAAAATTATTTTTATCGGCGCTCGATACTGACCCAATAAGGGCTGTGATAATCGATCTGCACCGGCAAGGATTTGGCCAGCAATTGCAGGGCGCCCTGGCTGTCGTCCAGCGGGAAAATCCCGCTCAGCCTCAGGCTCGCCGCCTCGGGGCTGACGCGGATGATGCCGCGCCGGTAGTCACGCAGGGCTTGCACCACTTCACCCAATGAGCGGTCACGCACTTCCAGCAAGCCTTGGGTCCACGAGGCCTCGCCGCCGCTGGCGGTTTCCAGGTCGAGGATGCCGTGGGCATTGAACGTGGCTTTCTGGCCGGCACTGATCACCTGCACAGCGCCGTCGCGCGTGGTGATTTCCACTTGGGAATGCAGCATCGTGATTTGGGTTCGATCCTCGCCCTGCTGTACCAGAAACCGCGTACCCAACGCGCGCATGCGGCCGTGTTCGGTCTCGACGATAAACGGTCTGAGACTGTCCTTGAAAACGTCGACCAGCAGCTTGCCGTCGAGCAACTGCAACAGCCGTTGCCGAGCGTCGAAATGCGTCAGCACCTTGCTGCGCGCATCCAGGGTCAATGCACTGCCATCCTCCAGCGTGAGGTTCAGGCGCTCGCCCGTACCGGTGCGCAAAGCGCCCAACGGCAACCAGCTGTCGGACAGCCGCGTGATCAGACTTCCAAACGACACAACGCCAACCAGCGCCAGGGTATTGCGCAAGAAGCGCCGGCGGCCCGACGGTGCGTTGAGGGTGTGCAACAGGCTGTCGCGGGGCATGCGGCGCAGTTCGTCATTGTTCAGCACGGCCGGGACGCCGCCCATCATGTTGAAGATTTCGGCACGCCGTGGGTCGCCCTCACTCCAGCGCCGGAACGCCTGGTGCTCCTGAGCACTGGCGTGCCCGGATTGCAGCAACGCCATCCACTGCGCCGCCTCGTCGATGATCGCCTCATCCGGCGCGCTGTGGCTCATGGCTGTGTCATCGCCAGGTAGCAGCGCTTGAACGCATCGGCCATGTATTGCTGAACCCGGCTGACCGAGACATGCAGGCGCTCGGCAATCTGCGCATAGGTCAAACCGTCCAGCTGGTGATACAAAAACGCCGCCTTGGCCTTGGCCGACAAACCGTCGAGCAAGCGGTCGACTTCCAGCAGCGTCTCGATCAACAGCAAACGCTCCTCGGGCGACGGGTGCACCATCATCGGCGCCTGGGCCAATGCTTCCAGGTAGGCACGTTCCAGGTCCTGGCGACGCCAGCCCTCATACATCAGGCGCCGCGCGATGGTGGTCAGCAACGCCCGCGGCTCGCGGATTTGCGAAGGGTCGGGCAATGCCAGTACCCGCAGGAAGGTCTCCGATGCAATGTCCTGAGCCCCATGGGCACAACCCATCGCCCGGCTTACCCGCGTGCAAAGCCAACTGTAGTCACTTTTGAACATCTGCCCAATCAGACCGAAATGTGGGTTCTGATTTACACCCATTGCATGCTCCATGCGAATAAAGGCCATTCAGCCTGGCGGTTGATGAGCAATGGAAAGCCATCGCTGGAGGCGGACTTTGCATGAGGGGAGCATAGGTTAGGAAAGAATAAAAAATAACAGCAGCCTGTCAAATTGGCATATGCAGAAAAATCAGATACTGGCCAGCGCCCTGGCTGTCAGGTCAGTGCGAAGACACATAGACAGAAGGCTGCACCGGCGCTGGCAGCGAATAGGTTGCTTTCATCCATTCGACTTCAGCATGGGGTGTGCGGCCGAAGTAGCGCTTGAACTCTCGGCTGAACTGCGATGCGCTTTCATAGCCCACGTTAAAAGCCGCAGATGAGGCCGACATGTCGTCGCGGAGCATCAACAACCTTGCCTGGTGCAGACGCGTCGATTTCAGGTACTGCATGGGTGAGGAGTCGGTGACTGTTCGAAAGTGCAGATGAAAGCTGGGTACGCTCATACTTGCCTCCTGGGCCAGGCACTCGACGTCCAGCCGCTCCTGGTAACAGCTGTGTATCTTGCGAATGGCGCGGGTCACCTTTGCGAAATGGCCTTGCTTGCCAAGGGCCGCCCGCATGGACCCTCCTTGTTCACCTGCGATGATCCGGTAGTAAATCTCGCGCACCAGCGAGGGGCCGAGGATCGGGCCATCGACCGGATGGCTCATCGCTTCGAGAAAGCGCAGTGTGGACTCGCGCAACATCTCGTCCATCGGCGAGGAATACATGCCTTTGGGACGTTCGTGGGTCGGACCGGATTTTTCGTCAATTTCCAGGATCAGTTCGCCAGCGAGTTTGAAATCCAGGCGCATGTATACCGCCAGCATCGGTTCCTCTTCGCTGGCGTCGGTTTCCATGGTGAAAGGCACTGGCACAGACACCACCAGGTAGTGCTGGGCGTCGTAAAGGTAGACCTCGTCGCCCAGATAGCCGAGCTTGCGCCCCTGGCACAGGATGACGATGCCAGGCTCGTAGAGCACTGGCGTGCGGGTCAGCGGGCGATTGGAGCGCAGAAAGCGTATGTCTTCCAGTGCGCTCAGGTTGTAGCCCTCCAGGGGGGCCAACTGCTCCATCAGTTGGACCATGCGCCGGGTTCGCGCTGCAAAATGATTCATAGGCCCCTCTTGCGGTTTCACGAAGCGTGACCATCCGTAGAGCGTGTCAGTGCTTCCCATTGGTCGATGTCACGCAGGGATTGCGTCAGCTTTTCGCGCACAAAGCCTATCGCATCGCTGCCGAGCAGCAGGTGGGCCGGTGGGTTGTCGCTGGCGATCAACTGCAGCATGGCTTGCGCAGCTTTTTGCGGGTCCCCCAGTTGGTGGCCGCTTTTCGCTTCGCGCGCCTGGCGTACCGGATCAAAGCTGGCATCGTAGTCGGCGATGCTGCGGGGCGTACGCTGCATCGAGCGGCCGGCCCAATCGGTGCGAAATGAGCCTGGCGCCACGGCGGTGACAAAAATGTTGAATGGCTTGAGTTCTTTGCTCAGGGTGTCGGAGATGCCTTCCAGCGCGAACTTGCTGGCGCAGTAGTAGGCGATACCCGGCATCGTGATGGTGCCGCCCATGGACGTGATGTTGATGATGTGCCCGCTGCGGCGCTGGCGGAAGTACGGCACGAACGCCTTGGTCACGGCAACGGCGCCGAACACGTTGACGTCGAACTGACGACGCATTTCTTCCAGCGGCGACTCTTCGAAAATGCCCTCATGGCCGTAACCTGCGTTGTTCACCAGGACATCCACCGGGCCGTAGCGGGTCTCGATCTCGGCAACGACGCTGTCGATGCGCTCAAAGTCGGTGACATCCAGGATCACGCCATGAGCACGCTCCGCTGATAATGCCTCGAACGTTTGCAGCGCGGCTTCGTTGCGAACGGTACCAATGACACGGTGGCCTGCAGCCAGTGCCTCGGTCGCGAGGGCCTTGCCAAAGCCGCTGCTGATGCCGGTGATGAACAGGGTTTTGCGAGTGCTCATGGAAATTCCTCTCGGTTACTGAGTGCTAATGGTAGCCAAGCCACCGCTGGCGACCTATGCCGGATCATCTATGAGGCTTGCCTATTCCTATTCGCTTCTGCTCATACGCTCAATTGTCCCGATGTGGCTCGATTGACGCAGGCTGATGCGTGGTCCGGCCCGCCCCAGTGGGTGTCACTGAGGCGGTCGGCACCACTCCACGTTACGTCAGCCAGACATCCACCTGCCGCTCCGCGCCCTCTATAAACACCAAGGCCTCGACCTGCCCCGCCTCTATCAGGTCTTGGCTGACGCCTTTTATCAGTTCAAGCTGCGCGGCGCTGTCGACCAGCTCAACACGTGCTACCGGAGCCTTCATGGATTGGCTGGCGTCAGACTTTGCTTTGCGAATCGCAGACAGCACGCTGCTCAGGCTCATCAATAACTGTTCAACAGCCGCGTCAGGGCAAGCGTCCCCTTGCGGCCAGGGCGCCTTGTGCACTGAGCCGCAATTCCAGGATTGCCAGACCTCCTCACACACAAAGGGTAGAAATGGCGCAAACAGTCGCTGCTGCACGCTCAGCGCATGTGCCAATGCATTACGCGCCGAGTAGCCGTCGGGTCGATAGGCACGACGCTTGACCAATTCGACGTAGTCATCGCAAAACCACCAGAAGAATCCTTCGATACGCGACAACGCCCCGCTGTAGTCATAGGCCTCCAGCGCGACGGTAGCGTCCTGGACTACGCCACCCAAGCGTTCAAGCATGGCTTGATCCAGCGGTTGGTCGATATCCCCGGTGTCATCCTTCGCAAAGCCTTGAACCAACCTCGAAAGATTGAACAGCTTGACGGCCAGGCGGCGGCCGATTTTCATCTGCTGCTCTTCAAAGGCTGTGTCACTGCCGAGCCGCGCCGAGGCAGCCCAATAGCGCACGCCGTCACTTCCATACTGGTCGAGCAAGGCTTGAGGGGTGACCACATTCCCCTTGGACTTGGACATTTTCTTGCGATCAGGATCAAGGATCCACCCGGAAAGCGCGACGTTGCGCCATGGCGCGCAACCGTGTTCAAAATGGCTGCGTACCAGTGTCGAGAACAGCCAGGTTCGGATTATGTCGTGACCTTGGGGCCTGAGGTCCATCGGGTATATTTTGGCAAACAACCCATCGTCCTCTCCCCAGCCGCCGGCAATCTGAGGCGTCAGGGAACTGGTGGCCCAGGTGTCCATGATGTCTTGTTCACCGATAAACCCGTTGGGTTGACCACGTTGTTCGGATCGATAGCCCGGTGGCGTATCCAGGCCCGGATCAACAGGCAGGCTTGCCTCACTGGCGATAATCGGAGCGCCATGCTCGGCTTCGCCTTGTGCGTCCAGGCGATACCAGAACGGAATCGGCACGCCGAACGTACGTTGACGACTGATTAGCCAGTCTCCATTCAACCCCCCTACCCAATGCTCGTAACGCCTGAGCATGTGCGGCGGATGCCAGTCCAACGCCTGGCCAGCGTCGAGCAACACATCCCTCAGGTTCGCGTCGCGTCCGCCATTGCGCAAGTACCATTGCCGCGTCGCGAGAATTTCCAAAGGCCGGTCGCCTTTCTCGAAGAACTTTACCGCGTGTTTAATCGGTCGTGGTTCATCTCGCATGGCGCCGCAGTCACGCAACATCGAAACGAGCTGCGTACGAACCTGGGACAGGGTACGGCCGGCCAGGCCTGCGTAGGCCTGTTGGCTGCGCGGAGTCGTCAACCAGGAGGGCGTCTCAAGTAACAGCCGCCCGTCCTTTCCCAGGACTGACCGTGTGGGCAGCTGCAACTCCCGCCACCAAATCACATCGGTTAGATCGCCAAAGGTGCAGACCATCGCCAACCCGGTGCCCTTGCCGGGGTCACCCAAAGGGTGGGCCAGCAGCGGAACGTCCAGGTCAAAAATCGGCGCACGCACGGTCTGCCCGAACCTCGCCTGATAACGAGCGTCGTCCGGGTGAGCCACCAGCGCTACGCATGCCATCAGCAACTCAGGTCGAGTCGTAGCAATCTTCAGTTCGGCACCATCAGCCGCGTCGAAGCCGAGTTCGTGATACGCACCCGCAACCTCGCGCTCCTCAAGCTCTGCCTGGGCTACGGCCGTCTGGAACGTCACATCCCAGAGGCACGGAGCCTCCTGGCTATACAGTTCGCCACGCTGGTAGTTACGCAGTAACGCGCGCTGACTGGCTCGTTGGGAGCGTTCATCAATGGTGGCGTATGAAAGACTCCAATCAACGGACAAGCCCAGTTGCACGAACAGTGCACGGAACGCTTGCTCATCGATGGCCGTCAGCTCATGGCACAACTCGATAAAGTTGCGCCGACTGATGACGGCAAAGTCAGCCCGTTTTAATGGAATTGACTCGGAGGGTTTGAAGCCAGGCTGGTAAGCGGCCAACGAGTCGCAACGTACGCCGTAGAAATTCTCGACCCTGCGTTCGGTCGGCAAGCCATTGTCGTCCCAACCCATGGGGTAGAACACAGCCTTGCCGCGCATCCGCTGGAACCGGGCGATGATATCGGTGTGGGTGTAGCTGAAGACATGGCCAACGTGCAACGAACCTGAGGCTGTCGGTGGCGGCGTGTCGATGGAGAATACAGCGTCGCGTTGGGCGCTGTGGTCAAAGGCATACGTGCCTTCGAGCTGCCAACGCTGAGACCAGCGTGTTTCGAGGTTTTCAAGCGAGGGGGTGACGGTTTGATCGTTTAGAACTTCATCACGTTTAACGGTGACATAGCTTCCTCCTGTCAACATCATGGGGCGCAACAACGGTTGTGCGCCGAAGCAAACTTTATATTCAATCGCCTGCGGAAAGTAAACCCCTTGAACCAGGCCATTTTTTCCACAAAATAGCGTAAAAACAGTCCGGAAGATTTCTCACATTCAACAGGTACCCTATGCACACCCCCGTCACAATCATCGGTGCTGGCCTGGGCGGTCTCATCCTGGCCCGCGTGCTGTACGTCCACGGTATTGCCGCCACCGTCTATGAAGCAGAGCCGTCGGCAACCGCACGCGCCCAAGGCGGGATGCTCGATATCCACGACTACAACGGCCAACTGGCCTTGCAGGCAGCGGGCCTGACGGACGAGTTCCGCGCGCTTATCCTGAAAGGTCGCGAGGCGACTCGGGTGCTTGATTGGCAGGGTGCCACTCTGTTGGATCAACCCGACGACGGCACAGGCGGCCGTCCCGAGGTCATGCGTGGCGAACTGCGCAAGATGCTCCTCGATTCACTGCCCGCCGGTACTGTGCGTTGGGGCCACAAGGTCAAGAGCGTGCGCGCCCTCGGCGAGGGTCGCCACGAAGTGACCTTCGCCGACGGTACTTGCGTTGCCACCGACCTGCTGGTTGGCGCGGACGGAGCCTGGTCAAAGGTCCGGCCGCTGGTCAGCGACGCTGCCCCCGAGTACATGGGCCGCTCGTTGATCGAAACCTACCTGTATGACAGCGACGCCCGGCACCCGGCCACCTCCAGGGCGGTAGGTGGCGGTGCGATGTTCGCACTTCAACCGGGAAAAGGGATCCAGGCGCACCGTGAGACGGGCGCCACGCTGCACACCTACGTAGTGCTCACCGAATCCCAAAGCTGGTTTGCCACCATCGATTTCACCGACACGGCAACGGCGGCGGCACGGATCGCGCAGGAATTCGCAGGCTGGTCCCCTGCCCTCACGGCGCTGATCACCGACAGTGACACCGAACTGGTATGGCGCCCGCTCTTTATGCTGCCGGTTGAGCACCGCTGGGAGCGGGTGCCGGGCGTAACGCTGATCGGTGATGCCGCACACCTTGCGGCCCCGAATGGCGAAGGCGCGAACCTGGCCATGTACGATGGTGCCGAACTCGGCAAGGCCATCGCCTCATACCCTGATGACGTCGAAGCCGCCCTGGGCGAATACGAACAGGCCATGTTCCCGCGCAGCGCGCAAATGGCTGCCGAGGGGAATGAACTGCATGAGTTGCTGTTTGGTGACGATGCCCCCTATAGCCTGGTCAGCATGTTCAACGGGGCAAGTGCCTGAACAGGGCTCGATAGCCGACCGTATCGGCGGGGTCAATCACACTGGAAGGACTCAAGGACGTTATAAATTTCGGAAACCACCTGCCGTGTCGCGCCCTCGATGGTTCCTTCATTCCGGCATAACACCCAGCCGTGATCCGCAACCGCTCGCTCGAACGCCCGGGTACAGGCGACATGTTCTGCCAGCGTGTGGATCACGGTACTGCTCAGTCCGCGCCGGCGTGCCGCGGCCCGTGCCCATGAAATATCAGGGTCGGTGACGACCCCGATATGCAGGTCCGGCACTTGCACGTTTCGATCAATGTTCAACTGCAGGATTTCTGCCAGCGGGACTTCCCGGCGAAACGCGGCATCAGACGGGTACCAGCGGTCGATCAGGACGATGCTGCCTGGAGGCTGTCTAGCCAGCACGTGCCGGGAAATCCACGCGCGGCTATCAGCGAAGCGTTCACAAACCTCCCACTCCAGATCCAGGCCGGGATGCCTGGCGAGTCTGTTAACGAGGGTCATTGTTTCACTTCTGAAGGGATCGCTTTTTCTCTCGCAAAGCCGGATCACCATTCTGTTGTCAGCCCTAAGCGCTTTTGTTACGGACTCCAGCAATGTGGTTTTGCCAGTACCCTTGGGGCCATCCATGGAAACAAACAACGGACGGCCAGCCGCCTGGCTCAACACGGCTTGTCGGTCCGGCTGCGCATGGTTTCGGCGATCACCTTGGCCAGTGCAGATTGATCGAATGGCTTGGGTAAGCGCGTCAATGTGGTCTTGAGGTCCAGGGAGATTTCCGCAAAGCCCGAG
This sequence comes from Pseudomonas sp. IPO3774, assembly GCF_013386835.1. Lineage (NCBI taxonomy): Bacteria > Pseudomonadati > Pseudomonadota > Gammaproteobacteria > Pseudomonadales > Pseudomonadaceae > Pseudomonas > Pseudomonas sp. IPO3774. The sequence goes on along the minus strand of NZ_JACAQY010000040.1, from coordinate 31,099 downwards.
GAAAGAATGATGGGAAGGTTGGGATACAACGACTCGATGTTGCCGGCAAGCTCGATCCCGGTCATGTCCGGCATTGCCATGTCTGTCACGACCAGGTCAAAGCACGCGCCTTGCGCCAGGAACGCCAACGCAGCATGGCCGTCTCCTGCCGACACAACATGATGGCCCAGGTCTTCAAGCATCGCCCCGGTGCTGATCAGCACCAGCGGGTCGTCATCTACCAGCAGAATCTCGAGGCATTGCTGATGGGCTGCATCGGGTGTATCTGCAGTTGATGCCAGCGCCGCAGACTGTGTGGTGTCGGTCACCGCCACCGGTAACCAGAGCTCTGCGGCTGTGCCCTCTCCTACCCGACTCTTCAGCACAAAGTGGCCCTGTGACTGTGCCGCCAGGCCATGCACCATCGAAAGCCCAAGCCCGGTGCCTTTTCCCGCTCCCTTGGTGGTGAAGAACGGCTCCATGGCCCGTTGCAAGGTCGCGTCATTCATCCCGGGGCCGGTGTCGATGACAGAGATGCAAATCAGCCTTTGCGAGTCATTCGCCCCGTCGGGAAACGCATCCTCCCGCGCTGAAATCAGGATCCTGCCCCGACCTTCCATTGCGTCCCGGGCGTTGATCACCAGGTTCATCACAGCCATTTCCAGTTGGCTCATGTCGACCAATACCGGCCGCAGGATCAAGGGGAACTGTGTGTCGACGTTGATGCCTGCGCCCAACATGCGGGACAGCAGGTCTGACATGTTGCGGATCAGATCGCCCACATCCACAGGCTGAGGGTCAAGCTCCTGGCGACGGGCAAAGGCCAGCATCCGCTGAGTCAGCGTTGCGCCCCGCTGGGCGCCCGCGATGGCATTATTCAGTAAGGCGCAGGTTCTCGAGTCCTGCGGGACACGCTTCTTGGCGAGTTCAAGACTCCCCAGAATCACCATCAGGAGGTTGTTGAAGTCATGGGCGATGCCGCCGGTGAGCTGGCCCAGGGACTCCATTTTCTGGGATTGGAATAACGCCTCTCGGGTTTCCTTGATCTCCTGTTGAGCCTGGACGCTTTCGGTAACGTCCCGGGTGATCTTCGCAAACCCCACCAGCTCACCCAGTTCATTCTTGATCGGGTCGATAACCACATGGGCGAGGAATCCCGTGCCGTCCTTGCGCAGGCGCCAGCCCTGCCCTTCGTAACGACCTTCCCTGACCACCGTTTCAAGGGCGCGCTGCGGGACGTTGTGGTCTACGTCCTCACGCTGGAAGAACATGGAGTAATGCCTGCCGATGACTTCTGCCGGCTGATAACCCTTGATGCGCTGGGCGCCGGCGTTCCAGGTGGTGATCACGCCGTTGGGGTCCAGCATATACAGCGCGTAGTCGGTGACGCCTTGCACCAGCAGGCTGAATTGCTGCTCGCTCTGGCGCAGCGCCTGCTCCGCGGCCTTACGCTCGGTCAGGTCCCGTGTGACCTTGGCGAAGCCAATCAACGTGCCGTCGTCGGCGCGTATCGGGTCGATGATCACCAGTGCCCAGAGACGAGTCCCATCCTTGCGGATGCGCCAACCTTCGCCCTCGAAGCGCCCTGACTGCTCGGCGCTCTTGAGTGCCCGGCCCGGCAAGTCCGAGGCCAGGTCTTCCGGGGTGTAGAACAGCGAAAAATGCCTGCCCAGCACTTCACTCTGTTCGTACTGCTTGATCTTTCTCGCCCCGGAGTTCCAACTGCGAATCAACCCGTTCGTATCAAGCATATAGATGGCATAGTCGACCACTGCGTCGACGAGCAGTCGATACCGGTCGTCCTGATTGAAAGGCCCTTGTGCAGGATGGGATGGCATCAGGAAAGTCTCGGGACAAATGAGTGGCTTGAACCCTCAGTATGTCTAAAAAAATCCCCGGCCCACCAATTTATTCATCTGGACAGTTGTTTTGAGTCAACCGCCGCCGTTGCGCGCAAACCGTGGAATCTTCAATCCCAGGCTTTCCCGCAAGGTCGTACCTTCATAAGCCGTGCGATACACGCCGCGCTCCTGCAACAACGGGATGACCTCGTGCGTGAAGCGCTTGAACTGCTCCGGATGGCCGATGTAGATGTTGAAACCATCCACCGCGCGGGCTTCAAGCCAGTCAGCCATTTTCCGAGCGACGGTATCCGCCGATCCGACAAACGCTCCCGGGCGCAGTTGCCGCCCGAACTCCACCGCCTGGCGCAATGTAAAACCTTTCTCCCGTGCCTGATCGGCAATGCGTTTGGCCGCGGTAAAAAAGCTGCTGCGTGCCGCCTCCAGGCTCTCCTGCGGGAACGGCGCATCAAGGTCGTACTGGCTGAAATCATGCCAGCCGAAATTGCGTCCGAACTCCTTCAGCGCCAGCTCAAAACTGTGGTCGGCCTGATGGTAGTGCCGCTCGATTTCACGCGCCTGTTCATCGGTATCGCCTACATAAATCTCGGCGCCGGGCATCACCAGCAATTGCTCCGGATCGCGGCCATGTTGCAGCGCCCTGCCCTTGATATCCCGATAAAAAGCCTGGCCCTGCTCGATGCTGGCCGCATGGGTAAAGATCACATCGGCCGTGGCTGCGCCGAGGTCGCGGCCTTGTTCCGAATCGCCAGCCTGGAAGATCACCGGTTGGCCCTGGGGTGAGCGCTGGATATTCAGCGGCCCGACCACGAAAAAGTGCTCGCCCTTGTGATTCAGGCTGTGGAGTTTGGCGGGGTCGAGAAACCGGCCGGTGGCGCGGTCACGCACGAAGGCATCTTCCTCATAGGAGTTCCACAGGCCCTGCACGACCTGGACGTGTTCGGCCGCCCGGCCATAGCGGGTGTCGTAGTCATAATGTTCGTCGCGGCTGTAGTTGCCGGCGGTACCGGCGTCGCCGCTGGTGACCACGTTCCAGCCGGCGCGGCCTTTGCTGATCAGGTCGAGTGAGGCCAGGCGCCGCGCGACGTTATAGGGCGAGTTGTAAGAGGTCGTCAGCGTACCGACCAGGCCCAGGTGCCGGGTGCTTACGGCAAGTGCCGATAACAGCGTCAGCGGCTCCAGCCGGTTCAGGTAGTGGGATGGCGAACCCGGTGTGATGAATTGGCTGTCGACGATGAACATCAAGTCGAACAATGCTGCCTCGGCCTGGCGTGCAATGTCGATGTACCAGTCGACGTTGACGCTGGCATCGGCCGGCAATTGCGGGTCGAGCCACAGATTGTGGCGGCCGGGCCCGCCGCAGCCCATGGTCAGGGCGCCGAGTTTGAGCTGTCTTTTAGTCATGTCCTACGTATTCCTGGAAACGTTCAGGGCTGGGTTCTGGCGACGGCTGGTTGCAAGGACGCCGCGAAGGAGTCGTCGAACAGCTTGGCTGCCGGGTAAGACTTGACCAGTCCCTGGCTTGCGAAAAAGTCCACGGTCTTTTGTGCTTCTACAGGCGACTGGGCTGTCACCGGTTCGACCGTCGTGCGTGCCCGGGCAAACCAGGCGCGGGCAATGTCGGCATCTGCGCGGGTGCGCTTGGCCCAGGCATCTGCATACGCGTCGGCGTTGGCCGGGCTTTGGCGCGTCCAGTCACGGGCTTTCTTCAGGCGTTGGAGAAAATCGCTGATTTGCGCACGCTTGTTATCGACGGCTCTGGTGCTGGCGGCAACGAAACTCTGGGCCGGGATCAGCCCGTCTGCGGTCGCCAATACCCGTGCGCCCTGGCGTTCCTGTTGGGTGACGTAGGGTTCCCAGGTGGCGATGACGTCGACCGAACCGCCGTCCAGTGCATGGGAAGCATCCAGTGCACTGAGGTAACGCAACTCCAGGGCCTCTTTCGGCACGCCCGCCTTATCCAGTGCGGTCAGCAGCAATTGCTGGCTCCAGGAGCCTTTCCAGATGGCGGCGCGCTTGCCTTTGAGGTCCGCAAGGCTGTGGATCGAGGAATCCTTTTTCACCAGGATGGCCACGCCCTCGAGGTTTTGCCGGCTGATGGCAATCACCTTGATCGGTGCGCCGAGTGCACCGAGGAACAGCACGGGCGCATCGCCGAGCAGGCCGATGTCGAGGCTGTTGGTATTGAGGGCTTCCGCCACCGGAGACCCGGCGGTGAATTGCTTCCATTCAAGGGTGTAGGGCAGATCATCCAGCACCCCCGCCGCTTCCATCACGGCCTGGGCGTTGTAGCTTTGGTCTCCGACCACCAGCGTTTGCGCGTTCGCGGTCAGGCACAGCAGCGTGGCGGCCAACCCGGCCGCCAGTTTTGTCAGGTAACGCACGTTCGTCTCCAGATGCCTTCTCAAGCATTGAAAGTCGATCCGCGCGTGCGGTCTCGGCAGTGTTCGTAGGGAGGGCTACGATGAGGGGCTGACGGCTGCATGTAAAATACTTATAACGCATAACCTAATTCGATATTAATGCGTTAAATGCATTTTTGTGGGTGATCGGCGCGCACGGACATTGCGTACCCGCCTGCACCACCTACACTGATTTGAATTCGGCGACTCTCGCGCCATTTTTTCAGCCGTATGGCCCGATGCCCGCGCACTCATTGCTCAACAAATAAAGCAGTTAACCAACTGATTAATCAGAGTAAATATGAAAGAGCAGCCTCGGCAGCTTGCATCGGCACCGCAACCAGTGGCGCACAGCCGCGCCCTTTTTCGACCACCCCACCTTCTGGCTCCGTTGAGCCTGCTGTGCATCGCCCTCGCCGGCTGCACCGTCGGGCCCGATTTCGCGCGTCCTGAGGTGCCGGCGAACGCCGATTATTCACGAGAAAAACTCACCTCCACCACCAAGGCCGATATCGACACCGGCGGTGCGGCGCAGCGGTTGATCGCCGGGATGGATATTCCCGGGCAATGGTGGACGCTGTTCCGCTCACCGGAACTGAACGCGCTGGTGGAGGAAGCCTTGCGCGCCAACCCGGATGTCACCGCCGCGCAGGCGGCATTGCGCCAGGCCAACGAGCTGGTCTATGCCGACCAGGCGTCGCTGTTTCCCTCGGTGAGCGGCAACGTGCAGAAGGCCCGCGAGAAAGTATCGGGCGTCACCTCGGGCCTGCCGGAGTCGCCGATTCTCACGGTGAGCTCGGCGTCGCTGAGCGTGTCCTATGCCCCGGATGTATTCGGCGGCACGCGCCGGCAAATTGAATCCACCTCGGCCCAGGCCGAGTACGAGCGCTTCCAGTTGGAGGCGACCTACCTCACCTTGACCTCCAATGTGGTGAACACCGCAGTCAGCCTGGCCTCTATACGCGACCAGATCGCCGCCACCGAAACCATCATTCGGCTACAGAGTGATCAGCTCGACGTCCTGCAGGCGCAGCGCCGGCTGGGTGCGATCGGTGACACCGACGTGCTCACACAGCAGACCGCGCTGGCGCAAACCCGTGCCACCTTGCCGCCCCTGCAAAAGCAGTTCGCCCAGACCCGCAACCAGTTGATGGCCTACCTCGGCCGGTTTCCCAACCAGGACCGGGACGAGCGCTTCAACCTCGCCTCCCTGCACCTGCCCGAAGAACTGCCGCTCAGCCTGCCTTCGGCCATCGTTGGCCAGCGGCCCGATGTGCGTTCCGCGCAGGCGCAACTGCATCAGGCCAGTGCCAATATCGGCGTGGCCGTCGCCAATCAGTTGCCGCAGTTCAGCATTACCGGGTCGGTGGGCTCCACGGTGGCCAGCGGGACCAAATTGTTTTCGGCGGGCAGTGGGGTCTGGAGCCTAGCCGGGTCGATCACCCAACCGATCTTCGATGCCGGCGCACTCGAACATCGCAAACGCGCTGCCGTGGCCGCCTATGACGAGTCGGCAGCCCGCTACCGTGGCACGGTGATCGGCGCGTTCCAGGACGTGGCCAACGCACTGCGGGCGCTGGAGGCGGATGCCGATGCGCTCAACCAGCAGGTGGTGGCCGAGCGCTCTGCCCAAGCCAACCTGGACCTGGTGCAGGCGCAGTTCAAACTCGGTGCCGTGGCGTACATCAACCTGCTCACGGCCCAGCAAACCTACCAGAACACCGTGCTGGCCCGGGTCAGGGCGCAGGCCTCCCGCTACAGCGACACCACCGCGCTCTTCCAGGCATTGGGTGGCGGATGGTGGAACCGTACCGATGTGGACCCTGCCACCAAGGGCCGGCCTGATCGGTTCGGCCTGCCTTCGTGGAACGAGATCATGCCGGCCAGGAACGAGGCAGCGCCTGCCGATTCGGCACGGTTCAACTGAACTGAACTCTTGAAACAGCGAGAACATCCATGGCTGACGTCATAACCGCCTCTCCCCTGCCCACCGAGCCCGGCGCACCGCGCAAGCGCCGACTGTGGCGGCCGATGATCATCATGATCGTGGTGGTGCTGGTGATTGTGGCGATCATTGCCGGGGTGAAGTTCGTGCAGATTTCGGCGCTGATCGCCCAGTCGAAAATGCCCCTGCCCGCCTCCGTGGTCACGGCCATGAAGGTGCCGTTCAGCGACTGGCAACCGAATGTCAGCGCCGTGGGCTCAATGAAAGCGGTCAGGGGGGTGGATGTGACCACTGAAGTGGGCGGCATCGTGCGCACCATCGGCTTCACGCCCGGGCAAGAAGTGGCGGCCCAGGCGCTGCTCGTCCAGCTGAATGCCGACTCGGACATCGCGCAACTGCATTCCCTTGAGGCCACGGCCGACCTGGCGGTGATCGTCCTCAAGCGTGACAAGGCGCAACTGGCGGTTAACGCCATCTCCCAGGCACAAGTGGACACTGACACCGCCGACCTCAAAGCCAAGCTCGCCGCCGCCGAACAACAGCGCGCGCTGGTGGCGAAAAAAACCATCCGCGCACCCTTTGCCGGGCGCATCGGCATCACCAGCGTCAACCCTGGCCAATACCTCAACCCCGGCGACAAGATCGCCACGCTGCAAACCTTCGATCCGATCTACATCGACTTCACGGTGCCCCAGACTCAAATGGAGGCCATCGCCATCGGCCAAGGGGTTTCGGTAACGGCCGACGGCCTGTCGAATCAAACCTTCACCGGCAAGATCAGCACCATCGACACCCAGTTCGACGCCACCACGCGCAATGTCACCGTGGAAGCCACCGTCGACAACCCCAAACAGAACCTGGTGCCCGGGATGTTTGCCCGCGCCGTGGTCAACTCCGGTGCGACGCAGCGCTACCTCACCGTTCCGCAGACATCGGTGACCTACAACCCTTACGGCACCACGGTATTCATTGCCACATCGAGCAAGAACGACAAGGGTGAGGAAGTCCTCACCGCGCAACAGACCTTTATCAAGACCGGACCGACCCGGGGCGATCAGGTGGCGATCCTGTCGGGCGTGAAGGAAGGTGACCTGCTGATCACCAGCGGCCAGATGAAGCTCAAGAATGGCTCGCCGGTGAAGGTCGATAACAGCGCCGCGCCGCTGAACGATCCTGCGCCGACTCCCCAAGAACACTAAAGGTGTCCCATGAAGCTTACCGATACCTTTATCCAGCGGCCGGTCTGGGCGATTGTCGTCTCGCTGTTCATCCTGATCCTGGGGCTGCGCTCGATCTTCGAATTGCCAGTGAACCAATGGCCACGCACCGAAAATACCGTGGTCACCATCACTACCGCCTACTACGGCGCGGACGCCTCCACCGTTGCCGGCTTTATCACCCAGCCGCTTGAATCGGCCATCGCCCAGGCCCAGGGCATCGACTACCTGTCTTCAACGAGCATCACCGGTGTCTCGACGATTACCGCCACGCTGCGGCTGAATTACGACGCGAGCAAGGCCCTCACCGAGATCAACACCCAGGTCAACTCGGTCAAGAACCAACTGCCGGCGCAGTCCCAGGAACCAGTGCTGACGGTGGCGGTCGGGCAGACCACAGACGCCATGTACCTGGGTTTCTACAGCGACACCCTGCCCACCAACAACATCACCGACTACCTGGTGCGGGTGGTCAAGCCCAAGCTGGACTCGATCCAGGGCGTGCAAACCGCAGAAATCCTCGGCGGGCGCCAGTTCGCCCTGCGCGCCTGGATGGACCCGAACAAACTGGCAGCGCATAACGTGACCGCCCAGGACGTGTCCACCGCCCTGGCCAACAACAACTACCTGTCTGCCGTCGGTTCCACCCGTGGGCAAACGGTGACGGTCGACCTGACGGCCGGGACCGACTTGCACACCGTGGATGAATTCAAGCGGCTGGTGGTCAAGCAGAAAGGCGATGCCCTGGTGTACCTGGAGGACGTGGCCACCGTCACCCTCGGCGCCGAAAGCTACGACAGCAGCGTGGCGTTTTCCGGCAAGCGTTCGGTGTTCATCGGCATCAAGACGGCGCCGACTGCCAATATCCTGACGGTGGCCGACAGCGTGCGCGAGGCCTTCCCCGAGCTGCAATCCCAGTTGCCCACCGGGGTACGCGGCGAGATCGTGTATGACTCCACGGAGTTCATCAACACCTCGATCTATGAGGTGGTGAAGACCCTGGTCGAGGCGATGATCATTGTGTCGGTGGTGATCTACCTGTTCCTCGGCTCGTTCCGCGCGGTGATCGTGCCGCTGGTGGCGATCCCTCTGTCGCTGGTCGGGACCTTCTTCATCATGTACCTGCTGGGGTACTCGATAAACCTGCTGACCCTGCTTGCCCTGGTATTGGCGATCGGCCTGGTGGTGGACGACGCGATTATCGTGGTGGAAAACGTCGACCGGCATATCAAGGAAGAAGGCAAAGGCGTGCTGGAGGCTGCGCTGGTTGCCGCGCGGGAACTGGGTGGGCCGATCATCGCGATGACCGTGGTGCTGATCGCGGCCTACGTGCCCATCGGGCTGCGCAGCGGCCTTACCGGTGCGCTGTTCAAGGAGTTCTGTTTCTCGCTGGCGGGTGCCGTGACTGTGTCGGCCGTGGTGGCGTTGACGCTTTCGCCGATGATGACGTCCCGGCTGTTCAAGACCGGGCAGGAAGAAGGTCGTTTCGCCCGCAAGCTCGATCAGTACTTTGACTGGTTGCGGGGCCGTTACCACCGCGTACTCTCGGGCGGCCTGAACGTATGGCCGGTGCTGGTGACGTTTGGTTTTGTGCTGTTCCTGCTGGTGGCCGCCAGCGGCATGACCGCCAAAAGCGAACTGTCGCCCACCGAGGACCAGGGGCTGGTGTTCATGCAGATCAAGGGCCCGCCCACTGCCTCGCCGCAGCAGATGGAGCGCATCGCCGACCAGGCCTTCCAGATCGCCAACAAAGAGCCGGAATACGCGCAGATGTTCCAGCTGACCGGGTTGCCTATCCTCAACCAGGGCCTGGGCGGTGTACTGCTGAAAAACTGGGGCGACCGCTCGCGCTCCCAAGCCCAACTGATATTGGAACTCCAGCAGAAATGGAACCAGGTGCCGGGCGCCACCATCGCCGCCTTCCCCCTGCCGTCGCTGCCGGGCGCCCAGGGCTTGCCGGTGCAGTTCGTGATCACCACCACCGACTCGGTGGAAAACCTCAATGAAGTCGCCCAGGCCGTGGTGGTCGAGGCCCAGAAACAACAGCTGTTCTATTTCTCCGACATGGACCTGAAACTCGACAAGCCACAAGCCAAGCTGGTGGTGGACCGGGAAAAAATCGCCGCACTGGGCATGACCCAGGCCGACGTCGGTGCGGCGCTGTCCGCGGCACTGGGCGGCAACTACGTGAACTACTTCTCCACTGCCGGGCGCTCGTACAAAGTCATTCCCCAGGTGTTGCAGGTTGATCGCCTCAACCCGGACCAGATTCTCGATTACTACATTCGCACGCCATCCGGCAGCATGATCCAGGCGCGCACCGTGGCGCATATCGAAACCTCGACCCAGCCGGAATCCATCAACCACTTCCAGCAACTCAACTCGGCGACCCTGTCGGGCGTCAGCGGCGTGGCCCAGGGCGAACTGCTGGCGAAACTGAACACCATTCTGACTAATATTGCGCCGTCGGGTTACACCTCGGACTTCTCCGGCGAATCACGCCAGTTCATGCAGGAATCCGGCGGGTTCTTCGGCCTGCTGATGTTCTCGATCCTGATTGTGTACCTGGCCCTGGCGTTTCAGTTCGAGAGTTTCCGCGACCCGGTGGTGATCCTGTTCTCGGTGCCCCCTGCACTCTTCGGCGCGCTGGCGTTTATCACCATGGGGTTTGCCTCGATCAACGTGTACACCCAGGTGGGCCTGGTGACGTTGCTGGGGTTGATCACCAAGCACGGGATCCTGATCGTGCAGTTTGCCAACGAGTTGCAGCGCGCCGGTCACAGCAAGCGTGAGGCCATAGAAGAAGCGGCCGGCGTGCGTTTGCGGCCGATCCTGATGACCACCGCCGCCATGGTGCTGGGCGTGGTGCCGCTGGTGTGGGCCTCCGGTGCCGGGGCTGCGGGACGGCATGACATGGGCCTGGTGATCTTTGCCGGGTTGTCGATCGGTACCGTGCTGACGCTGTTCATGGTGCCTGCGATGTATATGTTCATTGGCTCCACGCACCATCAGGAGGCGGAACAGCCGGTCCCCGTGTAGGAGCGAGCTTGCTCGCTCCTGCAGTGGATCAGTGGATCAGATCACTACCCGCAGCGCCAAGCCTTCATACGCATCCAGGGTGATGGTGAAATCACCCTCGGGCGTCAGATCGCCCTCCACCCGCTCATTGATGATGTCCACCACCGGCCCGGGCGCAATATCGGGCAGGTGCAGGGTTTCAGTAATCGGCGTCGAGCCGAAGTTCAGCGCCGTGATCTGGGTACCTTTGCCCGCCGGCAGCTCGTGCACCATGATCAACAGCCCCGGGTGCTGCACATCCGGCACCAGGATCTGGCGGCTGGCGGCGATGTCGTAGGCTCGGCGCACCGCGAGGATTCTTTGCAGTTGCGAGGCAAATGAATCCGGGTCGGCCAACTGGCTGATCAGGCTGCCATACAAGGTTTTCGGGCGTGGCATCTGCCCGGCGGATTGCTCCGCATCCGGATTCAGGTCCACCAGGTCATAGGCGCCGCGATGGATCCAGCGTGTGTCGCCATCCAGCATCAAGTGGGCCACCTCCTGCGCCGGCAACGGCAATGCGCCCACCAGGTCCCAGCCGGACAGTGCAAACACCCCCGGTTGCATCGCGTTGTACATCACCAGCAGCAGGTGAATCTGGCGGATCTGCTGGATATCCGCCGGGGTAATCGCCTCAAGGTCGCGAATGCCCAGCGCCGCTGTAATGATGCTGGCGGTGGTGCAGGACACGCCGTTGGTCACGAACTTCAGGTTATACGGCGCGTGTTCGCCAGCCAGGCGTTCGTACATCTGCTCACGGATATGCTCGCGCAGGATGCCGCCGGGAAAGGTCTGCCCCTGATAGAGGTAGGTGTCATGGGCGTGCAACGTCCAGAAGTGCACCAGTTCCAGGGTCAGCTCGTCATGGTTCTGCAAGGCGTGGATCAGCGAGCCGGGGTCGATGCCCAGGGTGTGCATCTCCCGCAGCATCAGGCGCAGGAATTCGGTGTCGCCCATCAATAACGCGTGCTGGTAAGCCGGGCGCGTGATGAAGTCGTAGGACAGGTCTGCGCCGCCGTGGGACATGGCGGCGATGTCGTCCACCGTCAGGTTCAATTCCTGGAAGCTGAAACCGCCCGCCTTGCGAATCGCGCCGCCCAGGATCTGGTTGCCGGTGATGGACAGCGGATGGCTTTCAGACCAGGCGTTACCTTCCAGTTTTCGTTCCACGCCAAGGAAACCGTTGGCGTCCAGGCGCAGGATCTTCGCCCCCATCACGTCGATGGCGTGCAGGGCATCGCCAATGATCATCTGCTGCGCGGCGAAGGTCGGATCCAGCCAGTTCAGCGACGGCTGCCCTTCCTTGAAGTAATGCAGGTACACCCAGCGCCGGGGCTTGCCGTCCACGCCGATGACCACATCGGTCGCGCTCCAGTCGGTTTCCTTGACCCCGGGCTCGAAGAAGATCACCCGTTGCAACTGGCCGACGATGTAGTGCTTGTCCCTGAGCACGTCGACCTGCTGCGGGCTGAGGTTCTGCGCATCGCGGCCCTCGCTGATATCGGGCAGCAGCGGCCAGTCTTCCTCGCGGATCTCCACCATGTGATAGAGCCCGGGATAGTCTTCGTAGGCCATCTCGGCCAGGCGGAAGTCCGCGCCCTTGCCGGTGTGGGACGGGATCACATCGTCGATGATCACTGCGTTGTGCGCGGCGGCCATGCGGGCCAGCGCCTGAAGCTGGGCTTCGGTGCCCAGTTGCGGGTCGATGTCGAAGCTGATGCGGTCAAAATTGCCGTCAATGGTGGGAGTGTGCTCGGTGCCGGATAGACCGCCCGAGCGTTTCAGCGGGCCGTTATGGATGCCCTGTATGCCGATTTTCGACAGCGCGTGCCACAAGGTTTCATCGCCCAGGGCCTCCAGTACGCTGCCGTTCTCGCGGGTGACGATGGACGCCGGATAGGCCGTGAACCACACCGATGCCAGGGCCGAAGCATCACGGGGCCGGGTATGCGCATACGGCTGTTGCCACAACCGGCCTTGCCCCGAATAAAGCCTGGCGCGCTGCTTGGCGGCATGCAGCATCGATTGTTCCACCAGCCAGGCCACATGTTTCTTATCGGCGTCCGTCATAAATCAATCACCTGCACCCATGAAGTAGTCGGTTGCGGTGGCTGCATATGAACCACCGTTCGTTACTGTATGAGGCCCCGGGCGGCGATTCGTTGCATCCGGGATGGCGACCCTTCCCCGGCCTAGACCCAGCCGCCGTCCACAATGAAGTTCTGTGCGGTACACATCGCCGATACATCAGAGGCCAGGAACAGCGCCATATTGGCGATATGTTCCGGCTCCACACTGCCCGGCAGGCACTGGCTGCGGGCGATCAACTCCCGGGCCGCGTCATCCACCCACATCGCCAGTTGTTTCTCGGTCATCACCCAGCCCGGCACCAGCGTATTGACCCTGATACGGCTGGGCCCAAGCTCCCGCGCCAGGGCCCGGGTCATACCGTGGGCGGCGGCTTTGCTGGCGGCGTATACCGGGTAGCCGCTGGAAGCCATCATCCAGCCAATGGAACCCAGGTTGATGATCGACCCGCCGCCTGCGGCCTTCATCATCGGCACCACGGCCCGGGCCGCGAAAAATGCGTGCTTCAGGTTGACCGAAATCAGTTGGTCGAACCGCTCCGAGTCGATTTCATCCAGGGTGTGCCGAACGTCATTGGCGGCATTGTTCACCAGCACGTCGATCGGCCCAAGGCTCTGCGCCAGGCACGCTATCGCGGCCTTGTACGCGATCTCGTCGGTGATATCGCAATGGGCGAATTCGACGGCATGGCCCTCGGCCGACAATATCGCCGCCAATCGGTCGCCCTGCCCTTGCGCCCGGTCCACGAAGGCTACCTTGGCCCCCTGGCGTGCGAAGGCACGCACCATGGCCTCGCCTATCCCGGAAGCACCGCCGGAGATCAGCACGGTTTTATCCCGCAGGTCCGGGTACATCGCCTGCGCGCCGGGCTGTTTTTCAGTGTTCATGGGGCAGTCACTCCGCTGTATTTAGTCTTATTTTATATTGCATGTTTTGCGATATTGGCTATAAATCAGCCCTGCAGCCGAATAAATAGTAGAACTATTTAATTAACAACAATAAAGGTAGCTCAGTCATGCGGCAATCCCGATTCCTGCTTACCGGCCTTGGCCTCTCCCTGGCGGTGGCCAGCCTGGGCGCTCAGGCGGCTGGCTTGTCCAGCGAACACAAACCCTTCGGTAAAACCAATGACGGCACCGCCGTCGAGCAGTATGTATTGCGTAACAGTCATGGCGTACAAGCCACGGTCATCACCTATGGCGCGGTCTTGCAGTCGCTGAAAGTACCCGACAAACACGGCCAGTTCGCCGACGTGGTGCTGGGCTTCGATGACGTCCAGGGCTACCAGGCCGGTACCGCGTTCTTCGGCGCGACCATCGGCCGTTTTGGCAACCGCCTGGACAAGGGCAGCTTTGAACTGGACGGCAAACGCTATCAAGTGCCCCTCAACGACGGGCCGAACTCGCTGCACGGCGGCCCGCAAGGTTTCGACAAGCATGTGTGGAAAGCCGAGCCGGTCAAGCAGGACGATTCGGTGGGCGTGACCCTGAGCTACCTGTCCAAGGACGGCGAGATGGGTTTCCCCGGCAACCTGAAAGTCGATGTCACCTATAGCCTCAACGACAAGAACGAACTGCACATCGACTACAAGGCCACCACCGACAAACCCACGGTGCTCAACCTCACCAACCACAGTTACTTCAACCTCGCCGGCGCCGGCAGCGGTGATGTGCTCAAGCAGGTCGCCACCCTGCATGCCAGCCATTACACCCCGGTCAACAGCACCCTGATTCCCACCGGCGAACTGGCCCCGGTCGCCGGTACGCCGATGGACTTTCTCAAGCCCACTGCCATCGGCCAGCACATCAAGGACGATCATCCCCAGCTGAAATTCGCCGAACCTAAACAAGGTGGCTTTGACTTCAACTGGGTGCTGGATGCCAAGGGTGATATCGGCAAACTGGCCGCCGACGTTCGTGACCCGCAGTCCGGTCGCCGCTTGCAGCTGTATACCAGCGAGCCTGGCGTGCAGTTCTATACCGGCAACTTCCTCGACGGAACGATCAAGGGCAAGGGTGGCACGCCTTACGCCCACTGGAGTGCGTTCACCCTGGAAACCCAGCATTTTCCCGACGGCCCCAACCAGCCGAGCTTCCCCTCTACCCGTCTCGATCCTGGCCAGACCTACACGCAGAATACCGTGCTGAAATTCTCTGCTGACTAAACCTGTGGGAGCTGTCGAGCTTTGGCGAGGCTGCGATGACGTCGGCACTATCAATATCCAAGGTGCCTGACCCACCGCTATCACAGCCTCGCTGAAGCTCGACAGCTCCCACAGTACCGGCGTTAGCAGGGCTGCCGGGAAACGTCAGCGGCCATCAGTTCCACAAACCGATCTTTTGCAGCTCCTGCTTGAAGTTCTCGCGGGTGATCAGCGTCACCTCATCCATCGCCGTGTACTTCGGCGGCTCCTTACCCGTAGTGACCCACTCGAACATCATGCTCGCGGTGTTGTAGCCCTCGATGTGCGGGCTGGGCAGCATCGAGCCGAAGAAGCCGCTGTTGGCTTTCTTCAATTCGCCAATGGCATCGGTGCCGTTGATGCCGATGCCGATGACATTCGCCGCCGCAAACCCGGCGCTTTCGGTGGCGCGCACGCCGCCAAGCACGGTGTTGTCATTCATGCCGCCGATGATCAGGTTTTTCGCGCCGCCGGGCAGCTTGACCAGCGCCGAGTTGGTGGCGTCCATGCTGCCGGGGACGTCGAGGGTCTTGAGGGCTGCGTACAGGATGTGATCATCCGGAATGCCCGCGGCCTTCAGGGATTTGACCGAGCCATCAGTGCGCTTTTTGCCGGTATCGAGTTCGTTGTAGGTGTTGATCACCGCATAGGTGTCCTTCCAGTCCCAGCCACGTTTTTTCGCTTCAGTGGCCATGGCACTGCCCTGCTTCTCGCCCACTTCAAACGCGGCCATGCCCAGGTAAGGCACGTCTTCCATGAAGTTGCCCTTGGCGTCCACAAAACGGTCATCCACGGCGATCACTTTCAAGCCGTTGGCTTTGGCCTTGGCCATGATCGCCGGGCCGAGGGACACGTCCGGCGGGCAAATCACAAAACCCTTGGCACCGTTGGCCGCCAGGCTGTCGATGGCCGAGAGGGTTTTCTCGCCGTCGGGCACGGCGATCTTGATCACCTCGAAGCCCTTGTCCTTGCCGGCCTTTTCGGCGAAGGCCCATTCGGTCTGGAACCAGGGCTCTTCCGCCTGCTTGACCAGAAAGCCGATCTTCACCGGCTCGGCCGCCAGCAACAGGCTGCTCAGGCCGACGGCGGACACCGCCACAGCGGCGCAGCACAGGGAACGGATACCACGACGACGATTCATAGGGTGACTCCTTGTTGTTGTTTTTGAGTGCGTTAAACAGCCTGTTGGTTATCCTGCAAAGCGGTGGCAGACTTTCCCCGGCACATCGACCTCAATGGCCAGCACCGCACCGTCCAGCGGGTGATCCAGCGGGCTGGCGGCACTGGTGATGTACAAGGTCTTGAGGTCGGGGCCTGCGAACACGCAACTGGTGGGACGGCTGACCGGCAATTCGATGACCCGGTCAACTTCACCGTCCGGCGTCAGCCGCAGCAGGCAGCTGCCGTCCCAGCGGGCGTTCCAGATATAGCCTTCGGCGTCCATGGCCGAGCCGTCCGGGCCACCCCGGGAGTGAGGCCCGAACCAGACCTGCGCGGGTGCGAGCTGGCCCTGTTCATTAATCGGATATTGATAGAGCGTGCCGTCCAGGCTGTCGCCGAAATGCACGTGGGTGGCGGCGTCGTTCCACAGCAAGGTGTTGGGAATCCCCAGGCCTTGCAGCAACGGCGTGACCTGCCCGTCGGTATCGACCCGGAACAGGCCGCCGGAACGTCGCAGCACCGGCAAGTCTTCACCGTGCTCGCCGATGTTGTTCTGCATGGTGCCCAGCCACAGCCGGCCCTGGGCATCGCAGCGGGCTTCGTTGGCACGGTTGCCCGGTTGCGGATCGGCGACGCAAAGCAAGGTCAGGCGCGGATCGCTCGGCGTCGAATCGAGGTCGAGGCGATACACGCCGCTGCTCAGGGTCACCAGTGCATCGCCGCTGGCGCACGGGATAAACGCCGAGACCGGCTCAGGCAATTGCCAGGTGTGCAATTGCCCGCC
The DNA here is from genome assembly GCF_013386835.1 of Pseudomonas sp. IPO3774. NCBI lineage: Bacteria > Pseudomonadati > Pseudomonadota > Gammaproteobacteria > Pseudomonadales > Pseudomonadaceae > Pseudomonas > Pseudomonas sp. IPO3774. Next base: position 14,422 of record NZ_JACAQY010000040.1, on the reverse strand, counting down.
CTGCAGGCGCAAGGCCTGCTGGCCGATGATGTCCACCCAATACAAGGCCTGGCCCGGTACATCCCAGAACGGCCCTTCGCCCAGCCGAGCCCGGTGCGGTGTGACTGCGGTCCACGACATGAAACCTCCTGCTTTCTTGTTGTTTTCAGGTGGTACCGGTTACAGCGCGTCGCGCGACGGCTGCCCATCTACCAGACGCTGAATGCGCAACGGGTTGGCATTCTTCAGCGCGTCGGGGAGCAGGCTATCAGGGTAATTCTGAAAGCACACAGGTCGCAGGAAACGCTCGATCGCCAGGGTGCCCACGGAAGTGCCACGGGCATCCGAAGTCGCCGGATACGGCCCGCCGTGGACCATCGCGTCACACACCTCGACGCCCGTGGGGTAGCCGTTGAGCAGGATGCGGCCAACCTTTTGCTCCAGCAGCGGCGTCAACTCGCCGAACTGGGTGAAATCCGCCGGCTCGCCAATGATCGTCGCGGTCAATTGGCCGTGCAGGCCGTGCAACGCCGCAGCGAGTTGGGCCTGGTCGGCGACTTCCACGAACACCGTGGTGGGGCCGAACACTTCCTCCTGCAACACTTCATCGCCGTTGATCAGCAGGCTGGCGTCCGCTTTGAACAGCTGTGGCTGCGCCTGATTGCCGGTTTGCGTCTGGCCCGCCAGGTGCTCGATGCCAGGATGGGCCAGCAGCGTGTGCAGGCCTTTGCCGTAGCTGTTCAAGGTGCCGGCATTGAGCATGGTTTGCGCGGGCTGGCCGCCGATCAGTTGGGCGACCTGTTGGGTGAAGCCTGTGAACGCTGGCGAGGCAATCCCGATCACCAGCCCCGGGTTCGTGCAGAACTGGCCGCACCCCTGCACCACCGAGGCGACCAGGTCGCGGGCGATGGTGTCTGCCCGGGTTTGCAGGGCCTGGGGCAAGACGATCACCGGGTTGATGCTGGACATCTCGGCGAACACCGGGATCGGTTGCGGGCGTGCCGCCGCCATATCGCACAACGCCCGGCCGCCTTTGAGCGAGCCGGTGAAACCCACGGCCTGGATCGCCGGGTGCTTGACCAGCGCTTCCCCCACACCGCCGCCGAAGATCATGTTGAACACGCCGCCGGGCATACCTGTGCGCTCGGCCGCCCGCATGATCGCATCGGCGACCCGCTCGGCGGTGGCCATGTGGCCGCTGTGGGCCTTGAACACCACCGGGCAACCGGCCGCCAGCGCGGCGGCGGTGTCGCCACCGGCAGTGGAAAAGGCCAGGGGGAAATTGCTCGCCCCAAACACCGCGACCGGCCCCAGGCCGATGCGGTATTGGCGCAGATCCGGGCGCGGCAAGGGCTGACGATCCGGCAGCGCCTGGTCGATCCGCGCGCCGTAGAAATCACCGCGCCGCAGTACCTTGGCGAACAACCGCATCTGGCCGCTGGTACGACCGCGCTCACCCTGGATACGCCCGGCGGGCAACGCCGTTTCGCGGCAGACCAGGGCGACAAAGTCATCGCCCAGGGCGTCCAGTTCATCGGCTATCGCCTCCAGGAACGACGCACGATGCTGCGCGCTCAGGCTGCGATAAGCCGGGTAAGCCTGAGCGGCGGCGTTGGCCGCGGCGTCGACCTCCTGCGCGGTGGCCTGGTAGAAATCAAAGGGCAATGCCTCGCCACTGGTGGCGTCGATGCTCTGCAGGGTGATGCTGCCGGCAGCGCTGCGCTGGCCGCCGATGTAGTTGTGGCCACAAATCCGGGTCATGCCTGTCTCCTTCAAAGGGTGCCTATGCCGCCAGGTGCCACGCCGCTGTTGGCCACGGCAATGCCGTTGATCAATGGCGCGCCGAATTCGGCCTGGCTGATTTCGAACACATCGCCTGGCTGGGTACGAATGCCGTCGGCAAACGACAAGGTGGCGGTGCCGAAGAAATGGATATGCACGTCACCTGGGCGCAGGAACTGGGTGTATTTGAAATGGTGGTATTCAAGGTTTTCGAGGCTGTGGCACATGTTGGCTTCGCCACTGAGGAATTCGTGCTGCCACAACACCTCGCCATTGCGCACGATACGGCTGGTGCCCGCCAGGTGCCGGGGCAGTTCACCCAGGCGCAACTCGGGACCGTAGCTGCAACTGCGCAGCTTGGAGTGGGCCAGGTACAGGTAATTCTTGCGCTCCATCACGTGGTCGGAAAACTCGTTGCCCACCGCGTAGCCCAGGCGATACGGCTTGCCGTCGTGACCAATCACATACAGCCCGGCGATTTCCGGCTCTTCGCCGGCGTCTTCGGCAAACGCCGGCCACGGGAATGGCTGGCCCGGACGCACCACGATGCTGCCGTCGCCCTTGTAGAACCATTCCGGCTGCACACCGGCCTGGCCAGAAGCCGGTTTACCGCCCTCCACGCCCCATTTGAAGATGCGCATGCTGTCGGTCATCGCGCTTTCGTCACTGCCGTTCTGGTGCATCTTGTCCCGCGCCGACGCACTGCCCAGGTGGGTCAGGCCGGTACCGCTGACCAGCGTGTGGGCAGGGTCCGGGTGATCCAGCGGTGGCAAGATCTTCTGCGCGGCCAGCAGTCTGGCGTAGTCGTGGCTCTCGGCCAGGCCGAGGTGGTCTATGTGCTGTTGCAAGGTGACGCCAGCCTCGATGGCGGCGAGTGCCAGGTCGCGTACCGTGCGGGCGGCCCGCACCTCGCGTACCTGATCGCCGTCGACCACGCCCACTCGGCGTTCGCCGTTGTTCAATTCAAACTGCACTAACCCCATGAGTGTTCTCCTGATTGCCAATTAAGTACGCGTGGCGCCACGGGCGCTGGCGGCGAACTGGTCGGGCGGCAGCACGTGCCTGCGCTCCAGCAACCGATAGACCACCCCGGTCAACACCACCCCGAACAGCATCACGCACGCCAGGAAGTACAAGCCCGACGCAAGGTTGCCGGTGTACTCCTTGAGGGCGCCGATCACGAACGGCCCGATGTAGCCGCCGAGGTTGCCCACCGAGTTGATCAAGGCGATGCCCGCCGCTGCACCCGCGCCGGCAAAGAAACGTCCCGGCAAGGTCCAGAACACCGCCGTGCAAGAAAACAGCGCAAACGCCACCAGGCACAGCGCTGCCAGTTGCCACAGCGGCACTGTCAGCCAGGCGCTGAGGAACAGGCCGATGGCGCCCAACACGTAGAGCACGGCAAGATGACCGTAGCGATCATTCAGGCGATCGGAACTGCGCGGGACGATCAGCAAACCGATGATCCCGAAGATGTAGGGCACTGCCGACACAAACCCGGTGGTCAGGTCGCTGCCGCCAAACTGCTTGATCAAGGTCGGCAGCCACAGGCCCAGGCCATAAATGCTCAAGGTCACCGGCAGGTAGAACAGCGCCAGCAGCAGCACGCGTTTGTCCTTCAGCGCATGCAGCGGGTTGCCGTGCCGGGTCTGGCCGTAGGCTTGCAGGTCTTTGGCCAGCTCGCCGGTGAGCCAGGCCTTCTCCGCCTGGTCCATCCATTTCACCTGTTGCGGCCCATCCGGCAGGTAGCGCAGCACCGGCCAGGTCAGCAGGATCGCTGGGGTGCCGATGACGATGAACAACCACTGCCAGCCGTGCAGGCCGAGTATCCCGTCCATGCCGAGCAAGCCGCCCGCCACGGGGCCGGTGATCATCATGGCGATGGGTTGGGACAGGATGAACAGCCCGAGGATCTTGCCGCGGTGCCTCACCGGGAACCATTGGGTGATGTAGTAGAGGACACCCGGGAAGAACCCGGCTTCGGCGGCGCCCAGCAGAAAGCGCATCACATAGAAACTGTGGGGGCCCTGGACGAATGCCATGCCGATGGTAATCGCGCCCCAAGTCACCATGATTCGTGCGAACCAGCGCCGCGCGCCGAAACGGTCGAGCATCAGGTTGCTGGGGATTTCCAGCAGGAAGTAGCCAATAAAGAACAGCCCTGCTCCCAGTCCATACGCCGCATCGCCGATGCCGACATCCGCGCCCATGTGCAATTTGGCGAAGCCCACGGCCGAGCGATCCACGTAGGCAATCAGGTACAGCAAGATCAGGAAGGGAATCAGTTTCAGCGTGATGCGACGTATCAGCCGCTGTTCCTGGCTCATGTGAGCGGTCTCCGATTGTTATTTTTATAGAGCGTTTCGGGTCGCCTCTCGCGGAAAACCGCCAGGGCCAGGCCTCGTTGAATCGGACTATATAGTAATACTATTTAATCAACAACACTTCCAAACGCCCGAATTTACGCCTATGTTAAGCCGAGAATGGATCTATATAGTCTTACAATAAGAGAGTCAGCCATGTCCGAGAAAAAGCCCGTCCTGCGCTCCGCCAGCTGGTTTGGTACCGCCGATAAAAACGGCTTCATGTACCGCAGCTGGATGAAAAACCAGGGGATTGCCGATCATCAGTTTCACGGCAAACCGATCATCGGGATCTGCAATACCTGGTCGGAGCTGACGCCCTGCAACGCGCACTTCCGCCAGATTGCCGAGCATGTGAAACGCGGCGTGATCGAAGCCGGTGGCTTTCCGGTGGAATTTCCGGTGTTCTCCAACGGCGAATCGAACCTGCGCCCCACCGCGATGCTCACCCGTAACCTGGCCAGCATGGACGTGGAGGAAGCCATTCGCGGCAACCCCATCGACGGCGTGGTGCTGCTGACCGGCTGTGACAAGACCACCCCGGCGCTGCTGATGGGCGCCGCCAGTTGCGACGTGCCGGCGATCGTCGTCACCGGCGGGCCGATGCTCAACGGCAAGCACAAGGGCCAGGACATCGGTTCGGGCACCGTGGTGTGGCAGCTCAGCGAACAGGTCAAGGCGGGCACCATTACCCTCGACGATTTCCTCGCGGCCGAAGGCGGCATGTCCCGCTCGGCGGGCACCTGCAACACCATGGGCACCGCCTCGACCATGGCCTGCATGGCCGAAGCACTCGGCACTTCCCTGCCCCACAACGCGGCGATTCCCGCGGTGGATGCGCGGCGTTATGTACTGGCGCACATGTCCGGCATGCGTGCGGTGGAGATGGTGCGTGAAGACCTGAAGCTGTCGAAGATCCTGACCAAGGAGGCTTTCGAAAACGCGATTCGCGTCAACGCAGCCATCGGCGGCTCGACCAACGCGGTGATTCACCTGAAAGCCATCGCCGGACGCATCGGCGTCGAGCTCGACCTGGACGACTGGACCCGCATGGGCCGTGGCATGCCGACCATCGTCGACCTGCAGCCGTCCGGGCGCTTCCTGATGGAGGAGTTCTACTACGCTGGCGGCCTGCCGGCGGTGCTGCGCCGCCTCGGTGAGGCCAACCTGATCCCGCACCCGAATGCCTTGACCGTCAACGGCAAGTCCCTCGGCGAAAACACCCGCGAAGCACCGATCTACGGCCAGGACGAAGTGATCCGCACCCTCGACAACCCGATCCGCGCCGACGGCGGCATTTGTGTGCTGCGGGGCAACCTCGCACCACTGGGTGCAGTCCTCAAGCCCTCGGCTGCCAGTGCCGAACTGATGCAGCATCGCGGGCGTGCCGTGGTGTTCGAGAACTTCGACATGTACAAGGCACGGATCAACGACCCGGAACTGGACGTGGATGCCAACTCGATCCTGGTGATGAAAAACTGCGGGCCCAAGGGTTATCCGGGCATGGCGGAAGTCGGCAACATGGGCTTGCCGGCCAAACTGCTGGCCCAGGGCGTGACCGACATGGTGCGGATTTCCGATGCGCGCATGAGCGGCACGGCCTACGGCACCGTGGTGTTGCACGTGGCGCCGGAAGCGGCGGCCGGCGGCCCGTTGGCCACGGTCAAGGAAGGCGACTGGATCGAACTCGATTGCGCCAATGGCCGCCTGCACCTGGACATCCCGGACGCCGAACTGGCGGCCCGCATGGCCGACCTTGCGCCGCCCGAGCAGCTGATTGTCGGGGGCTACCGGCAGCTGTACATCGACCACGTATTACAGGCAGACCAGGGCTGCGACTTCGACTTCCTGGTGGGCTGCCGTGGCGCCGAAGTGCCGCGTCATTCCCACTAATTGGGACGGGAGCAATGCTATGATGCCGCGTATTTCGCCAGAGTAGCCTCCCTGTTATGGATCAGCAGCCGACCAAGCCGCGCAAGAGCATGCATGCCCAAATCGTTCAGGACTTGGGCATGCACATCGTTTCCGGGCGCTTCAAGCCGGAAGAACGGTTGCCCATGGAGGCCACCTTGTGCGAGGAGTACAAGGTCAGCCGCTCGGTATTGCGTGAGGCGACCCGGGTGCTCAGCGCCAAGGGCCTGGTGATTTCCAAGCCCAAGGTCGGCGCCGTGGTGCGCCCACGGGTGCAGTGGCACTTGCTGGACCCGGACGTGCTGACCTGGCTGATGCAGTCGACACCCCACAGCGAGTTTTTCAACACCCTGGCCGGTGTACGCCGGATCCTCGAGCCGGAAATCGCCGCGATGGCCGCGACCACCGCCACCGACGCCGACATCGCCACCATCGAAAAAGCCTACCTCGGCATGGAAACCGCCAATACCCACGAAACGTTGCTGCAGGCCGACCTGGACTTCCACCGGGCGATTGCCGATGCGACCCGCAACGACTTGCTGGCCTACATGTGCAACATGCTGTCGCTGCCACTTCGCGAGTCCATCAACATCACCAACCGTCGCCCCGACATCCAGGGCCTCAGCCTGCCCCGGCACAAAGCGATCCTCACCGCGATCAAGAACCGTGATGCCCTCGGCGCGCGGCATGCCTCCCTGGTGCAACTGGACGATACCCGGGTGGCGCTGGACACCGTGATGAACGTGCTGACGCCGCTGTAGCGCCAGACAACCCACCGTCAAGTCGAGGCCGCCCTTGGATTACTTCGCTGCGTTAACCGCCTTTGTCGAAGCCGCCGAGGGCAATAACTTCTCCCGTGCCGCCGACCGGCTTGGCATCAAGGCTTCCACGGTTTCACGCTACGTGAAGGACCTTGAACAGGACCTCGGCATCGCCTTGTTCAACCGCTCTACCCGTACGCTGCACCTGACCGAGGGTGGCCAGACATTCCTGACGCACGCACGCCGGGTGCTGGACGAGCTGGAACAAGCCAAGGCGGCCACCTCCGCGCTGAACGAACAACCACGGGGCGTGCTCAAGCTCAACCTGCCGCCCGCCTTTGCCCGCCACCATATCCTTCCCACCTTGAATGCCTTCCTGGCCCGCTACCCGCAGATCAAGCTGGAACTGGTGCTGGACGACAGCCACGTCAACCTGATTCATGCCGGCGCGGACCTGGCGATCCGCATTGGCACCCTGGCGGATTCCACGTTGAAGGCACGCAAGATCTGCGATGAGCGCTACCGGCTGGTGGCCAGCCCGGCGTTTTGCCGGGAGTATCCGGCGCCGGTCAACCCTGCCGACCTGGCTGCCATGCCGGCGATCCTGGGAGCGGCTGACAGCGCATTTGCCAACGGGCGTGAGGTGTCACCGCTGGTGCATAAAGACAGCATCCGGATCAACGACCTGGACGCACAATTGATCGCCGCACAACAGGGCCTGGGATTTGCCTTGCTGCCCGACTGGCTGGTAGCCAAACCCATTGAAACCGGCGAGTTGCTGGTGTGGTTGCCTGAGTGGGATATCCGCATCGCAGGCCGTGAATCGGCGGTTTGGTTCGTTTATCCACCCAAGCGCATCGTGTCTTCCAAAGTGCGGTGCTTCATCGACTTTATCGTCGAGCAACTGGGCGAAACACCGCACTGGAAACGTCTCAGCTGAAGCGGATATCCAGCGACCGCAGATGGGTTTGCAGCCCCGCATCCTGGATCGGAATCAGGAAGGCTTCCGTGTCGGACTCATTGAAGTGGGCATGCCAGTAACCTGGCGGGGTGACGAACGCCAGGCCCGGCGACCAGTCGACCCGCACCGGGTTGCGGATCTGCCCATCGGCGTCCAGTTCGGTGCCCACCAGCGAATAGCAGCCCTTGGGGCAATCAATGATGAAATCCAGCGCAATCGACTGGTGTCGGTGGGGCTTCTGAATCGACCCCGGCGGCAGGATGCCGTACATCGCCCACAGCACATGGGTCACGGTACGGGTCTGCGGGAAGTTGCGATTGCCCAGCAGGATGCTGATACGGCTACGGTCCTGGGCGCGGGGATCATCGGCCGCTTCGCGCAGTTTTGCGTTGGCCAGCTCCGCGGGATACAGCGTCGGCACGAAGCGATCGGCACTGCGGGTCACGCCCAGGTAACGCAACAGCGGCTCATCGTGGACGTAATACAGGCGCGCATCCTCTGATGCGCTGAACTGCGCTTGCTGCAGACCTGGCAGCGCAATGAAGCAGCCTTTGGTCCAGTCGATGCGGTGCGCGCCCTGAACCACACTGCCCTGCCCGGCGATGACATAAAACACCTGTGAGGTGGCGTTGGGGTGCAGTTCCAGCGTATCGCCGGCGTTCAGGCGAATGAAGTTCGCACACAGCCCCGGACCGGTGGCCGGACCTTCGCAACCCAAGGCATCGCTGAGGTCCAGCGGCACTACCCGAGAGGGCCCACTGTCGTACAGCGAGGCCGGGAAGCTGTGATAGGGAATGCGGGTGATCAGGTTGGCGCTGATGGGATTGGCGGCCTTGCTGTATTCAAAGTATTCGGCATCGAGCAGGTGCTGCGGTTGGGTATCGGCCACGTCAGGCTTGAATTCGCTATTCATTATGATCACCTCAATCTACGGCTGGATTTCGCATGCCCCGTGGGGCGCTGCGGCGGTGAAAGAACTATAGGCATTCAGCGGCGGTGGATTAATCCCTCATCTTGCACAGCAGTTGTGCGAAATGGGGCAGGCACAAGCCTCTCTTGGTGTACTGATAGTTTGATTCAACCAACTATCAAAGTGCCACTTTATAAATAAGTTAAATATATATACATCAGCGCCCATAAAAAATCCGCCGCAGAAACTGCGGCGGCAAACCAAAGGATGTTGTCGAAGCAGAGCGGCTAAGACAGGGTTAAAACTACAGCAGCGTGCGCATATGCACAGTGAATTTTAATTAATCGAGTTTAATCGGCAGTGCACCTGCGCACGCAACTATTGGCAATTAAACTATCCACGAAACAACAGGCTAGTTAAACAAACACGGTTGATCGTGGACTTGCGTTTTACCTTGCTGCTTCGCCGAAAAGGCCCGGGTTTGCCCCGGGCCTTTTTTTCGGGGACCATATCGGCCTTCTTTCTGATGTCACCCAAGGGAATCCCATGGCCAACCACGACCTCGCCTTCACCCCCGATCTCGACCCGGACTCCATCTCTTCCGACGTCATCGGCTTCAACGGCATCCTCGTCTCCACGCAAATCCCTACCCGCGCCGACGGCAGCCTGGAGCTTGGCGACATCACCCTGCAAAGCGAATGCACTCTGCAAGCCCTGAAGGTTGCGCTGGAACGCGCCGGCAGTTCGATTGACCGGGTCATGCATTTGACCATCTACCTGACCGACATGGCCGACCGCGCCGCTTTCAATGAAGTCTACAAGCGCTACTTCGCCAAGCCTTGGCCGGTGCGTGCGGCGGTTGGTGTTGCCGCCCTGGCCGTCGAAGGCATGCGGGTTGAAGTCACTGCGATGGCCGCCAAGGGCTGAGCCAAACGCTCTATATCAACCAACGATGATCAAATGTGGGAGCTGTCGAGCTCCAGCGAGACTGCGATGGGATCGCCTCGGTGTCACTGATACACCGCGGTGTCTGCATCGCGGGCAAGCCCGGCTCCCACCGTTGAGTGCATTCCAATTTGGGAGCACACCTGGGGCTTGATAGATGTCGATAGCGCATTTCACAGCTACAATGCCCGCCTCCGTGACAAGCCTGACTAAAAAAACTATGTCCTTGCCCAAGCATCACCTGGAATTGCTCAGCCCTGCGCGCGATGTTGCCATCGCCCGCGAGGCCATCCTGCATGGCGCCGACGCCGTGTACATCGGCGGCCCGAGTTTCGGCGCGCGCCATAACGCCTGCAACGACGTGAGCGATATCGCGCAGTTGGTGGAGTTCGCTCGGCGCTACCATGCGCGGGTGTTCACCACCATCAACACGATCCTGCACGACAACGAGCTTGAGCCGGCGCGCAAGCTGATCCACGAGCTTTACGATGCCGGCGTCGACGCGCTGATCGTCCAGGACCTGGGGGTGATGGAGCTGGATATCCCGCCCATCGAACTGCATGCCAGCACCCAGACCGACATCCGCACCCTGGGCCGGGCCAAGTTCCTCGACCAGGCCGGTTTTTCGCAGCTGGTGTTGGCCCGTGAGCTGAACCTGCAGGAAATCCGTGCGATTGCCGATGAAACCGATGCCGCCATCGAGTTCTTCATCCACGGTGCCTTGTGCGTGGCCTTCTCCGGCCAGTGCAACATCTCCCACGCCCAGAATGGCCGCAGCGCCAACCGTGGCGATTGCTCCCAGGCCTGCCGCCTGCCCTACACCTTGAAAGATGACCAGGGCCGTGTGGTTGCCTTTGAAAAGCACCTGTTGTCGATGAAAGACAACAACCAGAGCGCCAACCTGCGCGCCCTGGTGGATGCCGGCGTGCGTTCGTTCAAGATCGAAGGCCGCTACAAGGACATGGGCTATGTGAAGAACATCACCGCCTATTACCGCCAGCGCCTGGACGAGATTCTTGAAGACCGCCCGGACCTGGCTCGCGCCTCCAGCGGCCGCACCGCGCATTTCTTCCTGCCGGACCCGGAAAAGACCTTCCATCGTGGCAGCACCGACTACTTCGTCACCGACCGCAAGGTCGACATCGGCGCCTTCGACACCCCAACCTTTACCGGCCTGCCGGTGGGTGTGGTGGAAAAAGCCGGCAAGCGTGACTTGCAAGTGGTCACCCATGAGCCGCTGTCCAACGGCGACGGCCTCAATGTGCTGATCAAGCGCGAAGTGGTGGGTTTCCGCGCGAACATCGCCGAGCCAAAAGGCGAGTTCGAAGAAGACGGCGAGAAGCGCTATCGCTACCGCGTCGAACCCAACGAGATGCCGGCCGGCCTGCATCAACTGCGGCCGAATCATCCGTTGAACCGCAACCTGGACCATAACTGGCAGCAGGCGCTGCTCAAGACTTCCGCCGAGCGCCGTATTGGTGTGTCCTGGGCGGCTCGCCTGCAGGAAGATCGCCTGGAACTGACCGTCACCAGCGAAGAAGGCATCAGCGCCAGCGTTGCCCTGCCCGGCCCGTTTGGCGTGGCCAACAAGCCGGAACAGGCCCTGGAAACCCTGCGCGACCTGCTGGGCCAACTGGGCACCACGCAGTACCACGCCACTGCGATCGAGCTGGATGCGCCGCAGGCGTTCTTCATCCCGAATTCGCAGCTCAAGGCCCTGCGCCGTGAAGTGATCGAGGCGCTGACCGAGGCGCGTATCCAGGCTCATCCACGGGGCGGCCGCAAGGCGGAAACCACGCCGCCGCCGGTGTACCCGGAATCGCACCTGTCGTTCCTGGCCAACGTCTACAACCAGAAGGCTCGCGACTTCTATCACCGCCATGGTGTGCAACTGATCGACGCGGCGTACGAAGCCCACGAAGAAACCGGCGAAGTGCCGGTGATGATCACCAAGCACTGCCTGCGGTTCTCGTTCAACCTCTGCCCCAAACAGGCCAAGGGGGTGACCGGGGTGAAGACCAAGGTTGCGCCGATGCAGTTGATCCACGGCGACGAAGTGCTGACGCTGAAGTTCGACTGCAAGCCTTGCGAGATGCACGTGATCGGCAAGATCAAGGGCCACATCCTCGGCCTGCCGCAACCGGGCAGCGTGGTGGGTTATATCAGCCCGGATGACCTGCTCAAGACCATCCCGCGCGGCGCACATTGAGTCGCGGGTGAGCGTCATGCTACGGCGTGACGTTCACCGCTGTTTTCGAGCGCCACCACCAACCCCGCTGCAATCCCGCCGCCGCCAGCAGAATGGCCGCCACGCCCAGCCATTGCATCCAGCCCAGCCGATGCCCAAAGGCAATCCAGTCGACAAAGATTGCCGCAATCGGGTAGATAAACGACAGCGCCCCGGTGATTGCCGTCGGCAACTTCTGGATCGCGCCATACAGCAGCACGTACATCAAGCCGGTATGCACAACGCCCAGGGTCAGCAATGCGGCCCAGGCATCCATCGACGCCGAAAGGCTGTGCCACTGCATCAGCGGTGCCAGCAGCAAGGCGCCCGTGGTCACCTGGATCAACGCCATCAGATGCGGTGGTACTTCCTTCAAGCGTTTGATGATCAGCGCCGCAATTGCGTACAGAAACGCTGCGCCCAGGGCCAATGCCACCCCCACCAGGTAGTCATCCCCAGTGTTTTGCTGACTGCCATGGGCGGTGACAATCGCCAGCATCCCGACGAAAGCCACGCTCAACCAGGCAAGTTTTTGCAAGGTGATTTTCTCCCCCAGGAACACCGCCGCCAGCATCACCAACATAAACGGCTGGACGTTATACACCGCCGTGCTGATGGAGATGGATGCCCTGGCGTAGGACTCGAACAGCAGCAACCAATTACCCACGATCGCCACGCCGCTGAGCATCGCCAGCCCGAGCTTGGTGTAGTCCAGCAAGTCCAGGCGCAGATAGCCGAGCAGCCAGCACACCACCAGCAACGTCAGCGCGCCGATCACGCAGCGCCAGAACACCACTTCCACCACCGGCTCTCCCGACACCAGCACGAACCAGCCGATGGTGCCGGATATGAGCATGGCGGCGACCATTTCCCATGAACCGCGACGTATGGATTTGTCCATGATTGAGCTCCTCAAGTGAGGCTCAATTATGGCAATCTGGCCTGTAGCGACTCCATATTCTAAATAAGGCGAACCTTTCATTTCGCCTATTCTTATTAGGCAAACCTGAGCAATCGCTTTCGGAGCGACCATGATTGACAGCATTGACCAGCAACTGATCGCCGCGCTGATGGACGATTCGCGCCTGTCCCTCAAGGCCTTGGCGGGTATCACCGGCCTCTCCTCCCCCAGCGTCGGCGAGCGGCTGCGACGGCTGGAAGAGCGTGGCGTGTTGAAGAACTACACCGTGGACATCGACCCCAAACATTTCGGCTACCTGCTGCAAGCCATCGTGCGCATTCGCCCTTTGCCCGGAAAATTGCAAGAGGTGGAGCGGCAAATCCAGGCGATCCCCGAGTTCACGGAGTGCGACAAGGTGACCGGCGATGACTGCTTCATCGCACGCCTGCATGTGCGCACCATGGACCAACTGGACACCCTGCTGGACCGGCTCAACGCGTACGCCGAAACCAACACGGCCATCGTCAAGAAAACCCCGGTAAAGCGCCGGCTGCCACCGCTGGGTGATTCGTGATTTTGAGTCACTGATGCAGTGACGGGATCGCTATTCTGTCAATCCAGGGCGGTGTTTATGCTTGATCCACACATTGGAACAACAGGCGTAAACACCATGTATGTCATCACCGGAATCACAGGCAAAGTTGGCGGCGCCCTCGCGCGCTTTCTCCTCAACGATCGTCAACCCGTGCGCGCAGTCATTCGCGATGCCGGCAAAGGCGCCGTATGGGCCGCCCTTGGTTGCGAGGTCGCCATCGCCAATATGGACGACGCTGCGGCCCTCACTGAAGCATTCAAGGGTGCCACCGGCGTGTTCATCCTGCCGCCTTCGGATTTCGACCCGGAGCCGGGTTTTCCCGAGGCGCGCAAGGTGATTGCCGCCGTCGCTCAGGCCATTGAAGCTGCGGCCCCGCAGAAAGTTGTTTGCCTGTCGACCATTGGCGCCCAGGCCGAACACCTGAACCTGCTGACCCAACGCACCTTGATGGAACAGGCGCTGAGCGCGTTGAACGTGCCGGTGACCTTTTTGCGTCCGGGCTGGTTCATGGAAAACACCGCCTACGACGTAATCACGGCCCGTGAACACGGAGTGATCCACAGCTTCCTGCAACCGCTGGATAAGACCGTACCGATGATCGCCACCGCCGACGTCGGCCGCCTGGCTGCGCAATTGTTGCAGCAACACTGGAGCGGGCGTCGGGTAGTTGAGCTGGAAGGCCAACGGGTCAGCCCGAACGACATCGCTCGCACGTTGACCGAAGTGCTTGGTCGTGGTGTGACAGCACAGGTGGTGTCTCGCGATGCGTGGGAGCCGATGTTTCGTGAGCAAGGCGCGCAGAATCCAATGCCGCGCATGCGCATGATTGATGGGTTTAACGAAGGTTGGATCTGCTTTGAGCAGGCGGACGTGGTCAAGGGTGAGACCACATTGCTCAAGGTGCTGCGGGAGTTGGCTGCAAAAACCTGATGCCATGCCTGCAAGCCAGCTCAGTGATTGGGTACATATCCGTTATTTGGGTAACGGCGGCGTATGGTTTCGCTCTTACAGCGAGTCACTTTGCAAAAGCGGCAAAGTCCACCAAACGGCATTGCTCCGCGGGCCGCCGCTCCGCAATACCTGCGTT
>NZ_JACAQY010000004.1:0-7969 GCF_013386835.1 Pseudomonas sp. IPO3774 | reverse complement strand
GTTACCCAAATAACGGATATGTACACCAAAAAATCAGGGTTTCACCCGCCCCTTGAGCATCCCATGATTCACCAAAAGCGTCCGCATGGCATTGCGCGTCACCCCCAACAACTCCGCCGTACGCAACTGATTAAACCCACAAAACGCAAACGCCTCCCGCACGATCAAATCCTCGATATCGTGCAACAACGAATCCCCCGGCACCTCGAACAACCGCAGCAACTGCTCCCGCACCACCTCCTGCGGAATCCTCGGCGCCCCGCTGTTAACGCTGGCATGCATCGCACTCAGCCCCGCAGAAAACTTCAAGTGCGACGGCATGATCGGCCTGTCCCCAGCCACCAAAAGCGCCAGGTGCACCACATTCTCCAGCTCACGAATATTCCCCGGCCACGGATAATCCAGCAACGCCTGGGTCGCCGACTCCGACAACATCGGCTCGGCGATTTTCAGCCTGGCACTGTAGAGCCGCCGAAAATGCTCAACCAACGGCAGGATGTCCAGCGGCCGCTCACGCAACGGCAACACCTGCACCTGCGCCACGTTGATGCGATAGAACAGGTCAAGACGAAAGTTGCCCGCCTCCACCGCCTGCTCCAAGTCGATGTTGGTGGCCGTCACCAGCCGGATATTGATCTTGATCGGCTTGCGCGACCCCACTCGCACCACTTCCTGCTCCTGCAATACCCGCAGCAGCTTCACCTGCAACGGCAGCGGCAAGTCACCGATCTCATCGAGGAACAGGGTGCCGCCATCGGCTTCTTCAAACCAGCCGATCCGCCGCCCCGAGGCCCCGGAAAACGAGCCGGCCTCATGCCCAAAAAATTCGCTTTCCGCAAGGTTCTCGCTGATGGCCCCACAGTTCACCGGCACAAACGCACCGGTGCGGCCGCTGGCGCTGTGGATATAGCGCGCCACCAGCTCCTTGCCGGTGCCGGTCTCGCCATTGATCAACACCGGCGCTTCACTGGGGCCGACACGTTGCAAATATTCGAGCAGTTGCAGGGAACGCGGGTCGGCAAAAACCAGCGCCTTGGCGCGAATCGACAACGGGTCTTTTTCGCCCTGGGGCAAAGTCAGGATCGGCGTGGGATGCCCGTGGGGACGGTTCATGAAGAGTATTTCCCGGCGACGAGGTGAAGGTACGTAAGGGAACTTTACTCAGTCACGCATATAACTAGAAATATTAAAAATTCATTAGTACATAACCGTTTATCGACGATGCGCCAGCGACCTCACGCAACGATCCCCCAGGCTTTGCACGCCCTGGACCAGCACCACCAACACAATCACCGTCACCACCATGATCTGGTTATTGAAACGCTGGTACCCATAACGAATCGCCAGGTCGCCCAGGCCGCCACCGCCAATCACCCCGGCCATGGACGAAAAGCCGATCAGCATCACCAGGGTCAGGGTCAACCCCGCAAGCAACGCAGGGAGCGCCTCCGGCAGCAGCACCTTGAAGATCACATGCCGAATATCTCCACCCATGGCAACGATGGCTTCGATGCGCCCCTTGTCCACTTCGTCCAGCGCGTTCTCGACAATCCGCGCAAAGAACGGAAAGGCGCCAATGGTGATCGGCACCACGGCGGCGGTGCTGCCCAATGTGGTGCCGACGATCAACCGGGTCAGTGGAATCAAGGCAATCAGCATCACCACAAAGGGCAATGAGCGGCCCAGGTTGATCACCGCACCCAGCACACGGTTCACCCGTGGCAAGGGGAACAGCCCGCCGCGGCGACTGACAAACAGCAGCACCCCCAGGGGCAGGCCGATCAGCAAGGTAAAGACCGCCGCCAGCAGCACCATGTACAGGGTTTCGCCAGTGGCCGTGAGCAGCAGTTGCAGGATGTCGTTCCAGTCCGTTTTCATACTGCCCTCACCGCTGGCAGGCTGGGGGCCAGTGAGCGGCCCAGGCTTGAGGCGGGGTCGGCCTGCAATTGAATCAGGCTGCCGCTTTCCACCACACGCCCATTGGCCAGGGATACCGCGCTGTCGCAGATAGCCTTGACCACATCCAGCTCGTGGGTGATCAACACGATGGTCACCCCCAGTTGCCGATTGATACTGCGCAGCAGTTCCAGGATCGACGCGGTGGTTTCCGGGTCGAGGGCGCTGGTGGCTTCGTCCGACAGCAAATAATCCGGGCGCGCCGCCAGTGCCCGGGCGATGCCGACGCGCTGCTTCTGGCCGCCGGACAGTTGCGACGGAAACGCCAGCGCCTTGTCACTCAGGCCGACCAGTTCCAGCAATTCCTTGACCCGGGCAACGCGCTCGGCCTTGGGCTGGCCGGCGATTTCCAGGGGCACCGCCACATTGTCGGCGACGTTGCGTGAATGCAGCAGGTTGAAACCCTGGAAGATCATGCCGATACGCTGGCGTTGCTGGCGCAGTTGCTTGTCACTGAGCAGCGTCAGGTCCTGGCCGTCCATGAGGATGCGCCCGGAAGTCGGGCGCTCCAGCAGGTTCAGGCAGCGCAGCAAAGTACTCTTGCCCGCCCCGCTCCGCCCCACGATCCCGAAGATCGAACCGTCGGCAATCTGCAACGACACGTTATCCAGCGCCGGCGGCTGGCCATCGGCGTAGGTTTTGCTGACCTGCTCGACGACGATCATTCGACAGCTACCGGAATCACCGAGCCTGCATATTTCTCGGTGATGAACTTGGCCACCTCCGGCGAATTCAGGTCCTTGGCCAGCTGTTTGATCCGTGGGTCGTCCTGCAATTTCGGGGTGGTCACGAGGATATTCGCGTAGGGATTGCCCTGGGCTTTTTCCAGCCCAAGGGCATCCTTGGCCGGTGACAGGCCGGCCTCGAGGGCGTAGTTGCCATTGATCACGGCGAGGTCGACATCATCCAGGGCACGAGGAATCTGTGGTGATTCGATCTCGAGGATCTTCAGGTGCCTGGGGTTCTCGGCAATGTCCTTGGGCGTTGCCTGGTCCTTGGCCGGGTCGTTGAAACCGGGCTTGAGCGTGATCAGGCCGTTGGCTTGCAGCAGGTACAGCGCACGGCTCAGGTTGGTGACGTTGTTGGGCACGGCCACGGTGCCTTTATCCGGCACCTGGGCAAAGCTGGTGTGGCGATGGGAATAGATACCCAGCGGCTCGATATGCACGGTGGCCGCCACTGTGAATTTCTGGCCGAGAGCCTGTTCCTGGGAGTGCAGGTACGGCAAGTGCTGGAAGTAGTTGGCGTCCACATCACCGTGGGCCAGCAGTTCATTGGAGTTCACGCCGTTGGGGATTTCGATGATTTTCAGCTGCAGCTGCGGGTCGAGCTTCTGCACGTATTCGAGGATTTGCGCGTGGGGAATCGGGTCCGCCGCCACACGCAGGGCCTCGGCGGCCTGGGCGTCGAAGGAGGCAATCAGGACGGCCAGGGCCAGGGCTGTTTTCTTGAGCATGGTGATGTTCCTTATCAGGCGGACAGGGCTTGGGGAATCGTGGCATCGGCGTAAAACCGTTGGGCGACATCCGGATGGGAACGCAGGCGGCCCTTGAGGTAGTTCCAGCCGACGTCCCGCAGCAGCGGGTTACGCGGGTCACTGGTGGGGCCGTGGGCATCGCGCAGCAACTCGGGCGGCAACTGATACACCGGCACCACCGCGTCCAGTTGCGCACCGAGGAAAAACGCCAGGGACAAACGCTCGCTGCCCAGGGGCGGCGATTCGACCCGGTGCACCGTGGCACGCAGGTAGCCGTTGGTGGCCAGTTCCAGCAACTCGCCGATGTTCACCACCAGGGTGTCGGGGCGCGGCAAGGCGTCGATCCAGCGGCCCTCCTCCACTTCCACTTGCAGGCCGGCCTGCTGGTCTTGCAGGAGGAAGCTGAGAAAGCCGGAATCCTTGTGGGCACCGACACCCTGGCGACTCTGCTGGGCGTGGCGGCCGGGGTAGCGGATCAGCTTGATGTGTTCGTTGGGCTTGGCGCCATACAGCGGGTCGAAAGCATTTTCCGGCAGCGACAAGGCCTGGGCAAAGGCGCGCAACAAGCGCAGGGACATCTGCGTCATCGCCTGCTGCCAGGCCAGTAACAAGGGCTTGAGTTCAGGCAACGCGGCAGGCCACTGGTTGGGGCCTTGCAGGCGCGACCAGGCCGGTGAATCCGGGCCTTGCTGCAGCGGCTCGCGCTCGGCGCCGAGGTCGAACTGTTCACGCAGATCCGGCTGCCCCCGGGTGATCTCCGACGCGGCGCGGTTGTAGCCGCGAAAGTGCGGGGAGTTGATCATGCCGACAGCAAGCTTGTCGGCCTCCGGCAAGGCGAAAAACTGGCGCGCCTGCTGCTGCACCTGGGTGAGCAACCCGGCGTCGATGCCGTGGCCGGTGAGGTAGAAAAAACCGATATGCCGCGCAGCGTGGCGCAGGTCATCGAGAAACTGCCCACGCTGGGCCGGGCTGCCGTCGAGCAGCGCCAGGTCCAGCAGGGGCAAGGTGTTGATTGCCAGCGGGTGCGACATTGGGTGCTCACTCCATGAACAGGTACGTGGAGTGGTGAAGCTAAACGATCTAAAAACCCCGCAACAAATACCTTTTTGGCATTAGCTTAGGTTGGCGCGTTCGCCGCCCTGGCTTCTTCCAGCAGGGCCTGGATGACTTTCTCCTGATTGTCGTAGCGGCCCTCGCCGAAATGGCTGTAGCGCACTTTGCCGGTGGCATCGAAGAAGTAATGGGCCGGCCAGTACTGGTTATCGAAGGCGCGCCAGATGCTGTAGTCGTTGTCGATGGCCACCGGGTAATGGATGTCCAGCTTCTTGACCTGGCTGCGTACGTTATCCAGGACTTTCTCATAGGCGTTTTCCGGCGTGTGCACACCGATCACCACCAACCCGTCCCTGGCGTACTTCTTCGCCCACTGATTGACGTACGGCAGGCTGCGCTGGCAGTTGACGCAGTCGTAGGTCCAGAAATCCACCAGCACCACCTTGCCCTTCAGGCCCTCGGCCGTCAGCGGCGGCGAGTTGAGCCAGGCCACCGCGCCGTCGAGAGACGGCATGCGCTCATCGGACTGGCTGAAACTTTCGGCATCGACGTTGTTGATCAGGTAGTTCACCGCCTTGGGCACGCCGACCAAGGCAACCACCAGTGCCAACAGCAGCAGGCCTTTTGAGCGGCGCAGGTATCGGATGAAGTTCATGGGTGTCACCTCGTGGCCGGGGGTGTTTCGGCGCGTTTGCGAGCCGCGCCGTTTTGCGCCAGCGGCGTGTTCTGGAAGCAGGTTTCACTGCCGGTGAGTTTTTTCGCGGTGGCGGCGTTCACATCCGCCGCCACACCCGCCATGGAAAACGCCAGGGCACTGAGAAAGCTGTTGAGTGGGGTCATGGCCGGTCTCCTCAGCTGCCTTCAAGGCAATTGCTGGAAAATTTGCGGTAGTCGAGGACGTGGCGCTGGCCCTCGGAATCGAGGTAGGTCAGGTGCGAGTTGACGATGCCGCACAGCGCGCCACCGGACTCTTCGGAGATCGACAGCACCTGGTGGATATCCGGCTGGCTGGCGGTGGTTTCGGCATGAGCGGCAACACTCAGGCCAGTGAGTAAGGCAAACAGGCAACTGGCATAGGCAGCTTTGATAGTCATGGGTGGTTCCCCGGGGGTTCAAGTGGGCCGAGGCGGATTACCTCGATGGGCTCATTTGAACCTTGCGAGGTATCCGGATTGTGTCGGCCAGGCCGGGATTTTTGCGTCGATGTGTATCTCGTCACCGCCAGATACACTGCAATACAAAGGGCACAAGGCAAGCCCGCCGCCAGTGGCTAGACTGCGCATCAATGACTAATCAACGAGGAAGGCAGCATGGATCACGTCGATCACATTCTGATTGTCGATGACGATCGGGAGATCCGCGAACTGGTGGGCAACTACCTGAAAAAGAACGGCCTGCGCACCACCGTGGTGGCTGACGGCCGGCAGATGCGCAGCTTCCTCGACACCACGCCCGTGGACCTGATCGTGCTGGACATCATGATGCCCGGCGACGACGGCTTGCAGCTGTGCCGCGAACTGCGGGTGGGCAAGCACAAGGCCACGCCGATCCTGATGCTCACCGCGCGCAACGATGAAACCGACCGCATCATCGGCCTGGAAATGGGCGCCGACGATTACCTGGTCAAGCCCTTCGCC
Organism: Pseudomonas sp. IPO3774; assembly: GCF_013386835.1. Classification (NCBI taxonomy): domain Bacteria; kingdom Pseudomonadati; phylum Pseudomonadota; class Gammaproteobacteria; order Pseudomonadales; family Pseudomonadaceae; genus Pseudomonas; species Pseudomonas sp. IPO3774. The sequence goes on along the minus strand of NZ_JACAQY010000004.1, from coordinate 1,846 downwards.
GCCCGTGAACTGCTGGCCCGCATCAACGCCGTGCTGCGGCGCACACGGATGCTGCCGCCAAACCTGGTGGTGACCGAAAGCGGCCGGCTGATCCGCTTTGGCCGCTGGCGCCTGGACACCACCGCCCGCCATCTGCTGGACGAAGACAACACCCTGGTGGCCTTGAGCGGTGCCGAATACCGTTTGCTGCGCGTCTTCCTCGACCATCCGCAACGGGTGCTCAACCGTGACCAGTTGCTGAACCTGACACAGGGCCGGGACGCGGACCTGTTCGACCGCTCCATCGACCTGCTGGTCAGCCGCCTGCGCCAGCGCCTTTTGGACGACGCCCGCGAACCGGCCTACATCAAGACCGTGCGCAGCGAAGGCTATGTGTTCTCCCTGGCCGTGGAAATCCTTGGGGACCCGGCATGACCCTCACGTTCCGCTGGCCGCGCACCCTCGCGGCGCAACTGACGGTAATTTTCATCGTCAGCCTGCTGTGCGCCAACGCCCTGTCGTTCAGTGCGCAGTTCTATGAGCGCTACATGAGTGCCCGCAGCGTAATGCTGGGCAACCTGGAAAACGACGTATCGACGTCGATCGCGATCCTCGACCGCCTGCCCGCCGCCGAGCGTGCCAGCTGGCTGCCGCGGCTCGACCGCAACGCCTACCGCTACCTGCTGAATGCCGGCGAACCCGGCGAGCCGATGGCCAGCGACAACGTGCCCATGGCCGCGACGTCGATTTCCGATGCGTTGGGAGAGCATTACCCACTGACGTTTCGCGACATCCCGGGCCTGCAAAAACACTTCCAGGCGCACCTGACCCTGGCCGATGGCAGCCCGGTCACGATTGATGTCTATCCCAAGCCGATCCCGTTTGCGTTCTGGCTGCCGGTGGTACTGGTGCTGCAACTGGTGGTGTTGCTGGTGTGCACCTGGTTCGCCGTGCGCATCGCCATCCGCCCGCTGACACGCCTGGCACGGGCAGTGGAAACCCTCGACCCGAATGCCCGCCCGACGCCGCTGGACGAAACCGGCCCTACCGAGGTGGCGCATGCGGCGGCGGCGTTCAACGAAATGCAGAAGCGGATTGCCGAGTACCTCAAGGAGCGCATGCAGATTCTCGCGGCGATTTCCCATGACTTGCAGACGCCGATCACCCGCATGAAATTGCGTGCCGAGTTCATGGAGGACTCGGTGGACCGGGAAAAGCTCTGGAGTGACCTGGGGGAAATGGAGCATCTGGTGCGCGAGGGCGTGGCTTACGCTCGCAGTGTGCATGGGTCGACCGAGGCCAGTTGCCGGATCGACCTGGATGCGTTTCTCGACAGCCTGGTGTTTGATTACCAGGATATGAACAAGCAAGTGAGTTTGACCGGTAAAAGCGCGGTGGTTTTGGATACGCGGCCCCATGCGTTGCGTCGGGTGCTGGTGAACCTGGTGGACAACGCGCTGAAATTTGCCGGGGAGGCGCAGTTGGAGGTGGGGTCGACGGCGGCGGGTGAGCTTTCGATCAAGGTGCTGGACCGGGGGCCGGGGATTGCCGAGGATGAACTGGTGCAGGTGATGCAGCCGTTTTACCGGGTGGAGAGTTCGCGTAATCGTGGCACTGGTGGTACAGGGCTGGGGTTGGCGATTGCCCAGCAACTGGCGGTGGCGATTGGTGGGGAGTTGACCCTGAGCAACCGGGACGGTGGGGGGTTGTGTGCGCAGGTTCGGCTGGAGCTGTGACGGGCGGTGTGTATATCCATTATTTGGGTGATGGCTTGTATCGGTTCCGCTCTTACAGCGGCTCACTTTTGAACAGCGCAAAAGTAAGCAAAACGCTCTTGCCCCACCACTCGGCACCTCGCCTAGGCTCG
>NZ_JACAQY010000039.1:0-40609 GCF_013386835.1 Pseudomonas sp. IPO3774 | reverse complement strand
CCATAGAATCTCCCACATTTGACCGAGTTCGACCAAGGAATGTGTGACAATACCCGCCACTTTTGAAACAAACGCAGAATCGACGCAGCCCATGACCGCCCCCAGCACACCCAAAGCACCGCGCAAGAAGCCAAAATCCAGTACGCCGGCCAAGCCCGTCGTTCCGCGCAAAGAGGCCACCTTGCACCCGCGTAACCGCCACCAGGGCCGTTACGACTTCCAGGCGCTGATCAAGACCACGCCCGAACTGGCGCAATTCGTGATCATCAACCCGTACGGCAAGGAAAGCATCGACTTTGCCAGCCCAGACGCGGTGCGGGTGTTCAACCGGGCGTTGCTCAAGGCGTTCTACGGCATCAATCACTGGGACATCCCGGCTGACTACCTGTGCCCACCGGTACCGGGGCGTGCCGACTACGTGCACTTCCTCGCCGACCTGCTCGCCAGCGTCAACGAAGGCGTGATCCCCCGTGGCGCGCCGGTGAAGGTGCTGGACATCGGCATGGGCGCCAACTGCGTCTATCCGTTGATTGGCTACAGCGAGTACCGCTGGAACTTCCTCGGCTCGGAAGTCGACCCGACCGCCGTGGCCGCCGCCAAGGCGATCGTGCAGTCCAACGGGCTGAACAAGGCCATCCAGCTGCGCCAGCAAACCAACCCCAAGCAGATCCTGCTGGGCTTGCTGGAGCCGGGCGAGCGGTTTGACCTGACCATGTGCAACCCGCCCTTCCACGCGTCCATGGATGAAGCGACCAAGGGCAGCGAACGTAAATGGCGCGCACTGGGCAAGGCTGATCCGAAACGCAAGTTGCCGGTGCTGAACTTCGGTGGCCAGTCGGCGGAATTGTGGTGTGAAGGCGGTGAAGCGCGGTTTGTGACGCAGTTGATCGCTGAAAGCGCGCATTTCCAGCATAAAGTGCTGTGGTTCAGCACCCTGGTGTCGAAAGCGTCAAACCTGCCGGCCATTCAGACAGCGCTGAAAAAGGCCGGTGTGCTGGAAAGCCAGGTAGTGGAGATGTCCCAGGGCCAGAAGCAGAGCCGCTTCGTCGCCTGGACGTTCCAGACCCCGAGCGAGCAACAGGTGTGGCGCCAGCGTTGGGCCCGTAAAGACTGATAAATCGCAGGCAACAAAAAACCGTGCCCGGATCGCTCCGGAGCACGGTTTTTTTTGCTGCGTCTTACTTGTTAACAGCGTCGGTCAGGCCTTTGGCCACAACCAGCTTGATAACTTTCTTGGCAGCGATTTCGATGGCAGCGCCAGTCGAAGGGTTACGGCCAGTACGGGCAGGACGCTCGGTCACTTTCAGTTTGCCAACGCCTGGCAGAGTGATTTCGCCGCCGTTTTCCAGCTGATCAGCAACGATCTGGCTCAGTTGGTCCAGCAGAGCACGCACGGTGGTTTTCGGTGCGTCTACAGCTTCAGCCAGATCAGCGATCAGTTGGTCTTTAGTAATAGCCATTGTGGTGTTCCTTCCCTATCAAATTCATTTGGATTGCAGAGTGCAGTGTCAGCCATCGAGCCCTGCCATCAAGGCCTGGCACCCAAGGGCTATAACCACGAAGATCGGGGTTATAGATACCTGAAACCGGGTTTGGTTCGACCTGACAAATGCTGAATGCACGCTTAACGCCCAGACTGCGCGTAAGACGGGGCAAAACTAGCACAGAGACGGGGAAATATCCGCCTCAACATACCCATTTGGTCAGCTTTATCGCTCTAAACCGTGAAAAAAAGGCATATGGCCCGTCGGATGGCGCTCAAAACGCCCTCCGAACAGCGCCATCCCCAGCGGGTGCGGTACACTGGCGACTTTTTCCGGGAGCCCCCCCCTCCCCTTCAACCAGCCGAGAAGCCCATGCCGATCCGTCATTGCATCGTCCACCTGATCGACAAAAAACCCGACGGCACACCCGCAGTTCTCCACGCCCGCGACTCCGAGCTTGCCGAGTCGGCCGCGATCGAGAACATGCTTGCCGACCTCAACGAGAGCTACAACGCCAAACAAGGCAAGGCCTGGGGCTTTTTCCATGCCGAGTCCGGCGCGCACCCGTTCAGCGGCTGGTTGAAGGAGTATTTCGACGGCGGCAAGGATTTCACCGCCTTCAGCCGCATTGCGGTGGAACACCTGCAGAAGCTGATGGAGGAGTCCAACCTCTCCACCGGCGGCCACGTGCTGTTTGCCCACTATCAACAGGGCATGACCGATTACCTGGCGATCGCCCTGCTGCACCACAGTGAAGGCGTAGCCGTGACCGACCAGCTGGACGTGACGCCGTCGCGCCACCTGGATCTTGGCCAACTGCACCTCGCCGCGCGCATCAACGTGTCCGAGTGGCAGAACAACAAGCAATCCAAGCAGTACATCTCGTTTATCAAGGGCAAGAACGGCAAGAAGGTCTCGGAGTACTTCCGCGACTTTATCGGCTGCCAGGAAGGCGTCGACGGCCCGGGCGAGACCCGCACCCTGCTCAAGGCCTTCAGCGACTTCGTCGAGAGCGAAGACCTGCCGGACGAATCCGCCCGCGAGAAAACCAAGACCCTGGTGGACTACGCCAGCAGCCAGGCCAAGCTCGGCGAGCCGATGGGCCTGGAAGAGCTGTCCGGGTTGATCGATGAAGATCGGCCAAAAGCCTTCTACGATCACATCCGCAACAAGGACTACGGCCTGTCGCCGGAAATCCCGGCGGATAAACGCACCCTCAACCAGTTCCGCCGTTTCACCGGGCGTGCCGAAGGCTTGTCCATCAGCTTTGAAGCGCACCTGCTGGGCGACAAGATCGAATACGACGAAGCCGCCGGCACCTTGATCATCAAGGGCCTGCCGACCCAGCTGACCGACCAGCTCAAGCGTCGCAACTGATGCTGGGCGGGGTTCTGAAGAAAGTCCTGCTGGTGTTGCTGGTGGTGGTGGTTTTCCAGAACTGGGGCAAGATCGAGCGGTTGTTCAACCCCTCCCAGGTGGTGCCGGAGCAGACACGCGCGGCAGCGCGCGTGGTGCTGTATTCCACCGAGTGGTGCGGCTACTGCAAACAGATCCGGCGCTTTCTGGATTCCAAGGGGATTCCCTACCAGGCGTTCGATATCGAGAAGGACGCCCAGGCGCGCAAGGCGTACGAGGCGTTGGGGGGCGGCGGGATTCCGTTTGTGGACGTGAACGGCACGCTGATTCGCGACTACAACCCGGAAGCGATCATGGCGGCCCTGAAGTAACTCACTCTGTAAAATACCGCAGATCAAATGTGGGAGCGGGCTTGCTCGCGAATGCGCTGGTTCAGTCAATACATCTGGCGACTGATCCACCGCTTTCGCGAGCAAGCCCGCTCCCACATTGGGTTTGCGTACGCGTTAGAAATTGGCCTCCAGGGAAACCATCGCCGTACGCTCTTCACCCACGTTGTAATACGCCGAGCTGGCCGCCAGGCCATTTACCGGCGCCGAGTTGAACGACACGGTGCGCGCCGAGCTCAAGTATTCCTTATCAAACACGTTGAGCATCGAGAAGCGCAGCGCGGCCGACTTGAAGACCTTCTTGTCCACCGGCAGGTAGATACCGGCGTTGAGATCAAACACGGTGCGCCCGGAGATTTTCTCGTTGTTGGTCAAATCACCGTAGAACGCCCCGACATACTTGCCGGCAATGTTGCCGTAGTAGCGCTTGTCGTCGTAACCAAACACCAGGTTGAGCATGTTTTCCGGCACGTTGGCCAACTGGTTGCCCTTGGTCGGCAACAACACGTTCTTGCTGACAAAATCGTCCTGCTGCTCGGACTTGGTATAGGTGTACGACGCGTAGTAGTTGAAGTTGTACGGCAGCAGGCCGCTCCACTCCAACTCCAGGCCTTTGTTGGTCACGTCACCGACGTTGGCCATCACGTAGTCACCGTTCAAGTCGGTGGTCGACAGCTGACGGTCCTTGAAGGTGATGTAGAACAGGGTGGCGCTCAGGGCCATTTTCTCTTCGGTGTAGCGCCAGCCCAGCTCCTGGTTCCAGCTCAGCTCGGGGTTGAGGTTGAGGGAGTCACCCTTGTTGTACAGCACGTAGTTCTGCGGGGTGCGCATGTTGCGAGTGACGTTGTAGAACGCCTGGTTGCTCTCGTCGACCTGGTACTTGGCACTGAAGTTCGGCAGGAACTGATGGTAGCGGGCGTTACGTTTTTCCGGCTTGTCGTACAGGCTACCGAGGTTGTCGCCGTCCCGTTCGACGTACTGGTACGCCAGGCCGCCGACAAAGCTCAGGTCTGGCGTGGCTTGCCAGCTGTCCTGCACCCACAACTTCTGGGCCGGGGTCACGGTGTATTGATGGCGCCCCTGGACAGTCTTGCCGTTCTTGTCGACCACCTGGCCGCCGCTGTTGTAATCGCCCCAGACGTCGTTCGGTGCACCTTCGCTGTTGATCCCGATATACGGCTGGGTCTGGCGCTGGCGAGCGCGCTCGTACCAGTAGCCGTAATCCAGGCTGTGTTCCTCGTTGATGTCCCATTTCATTTTGACCGTCACGCCAGGGCGCCAGGTTTCGGTCCACGAGGGGCGATAGTAGTTGGCCGACTTGAGGTTGCTCAGGTCGTAGTTGCCACTCTTGTCGGACTTCGGCCCCAGGTTGGTCGCGGTCTGGCCGCTGAAACTGCCGCCGTTGCCCCAGTAGTAGTAAGGCGCAACCGTCAGGGCCAGGTCATCACGCAGGCGCCAGCGCTGGGTGAAGGTGGTCATGACACTTTCAAATGGGTTGCGGTTGAGCTTGTAGGAAGACGACAGCAATCCGTTCTTGTAGACCGGGGTTTCCGCGTAATCCAGGCGGCGGCCCTGTTGCTGGAACTGGCTCTTGCTCAGCGTGTTGTAGTTGTAGTTTTCCTGGGTGTTGTACTTCATGGTGAAGTTGCTGGTGTTGCCGTTGTCGTCTTCGAACAGCGTGCTCCACTCCACCTTGTCGCCCCGCAAGGTGCCCTTGCCGCGCCACTTGTCGCCCTCGGTGTGAGAGGCAGACACCCAGGTCTTGAAGCCGCCGAGGTCCCCGGTGTTGATGCGGGCGAAGGACTTTGTCAGGTTGTTCGAACCCATGGATTGCTTGACGAACAGCCCCGGCTCCTTGGTCGGCCGAATGGTGACCATGCCGATGTTACCGCCGCTGGAACCAATGTGCGGGCCGTCCGCTTCCGAGGAGCCCTGGGTGACAAATACTTCGCCGACGTTTTCCGGGTCGCCCAATTGGTTGGCGTAAACACCGTAGCTGCCGGAGTCGTTGATCGGCACGCCGTCCATGGAAACCCCGACCTGGTCGGAGTTCATGCCGCGCATGGTGAAGCTGGTGCCGCTCATGCCGCTGGCGTCGTCGTTGGAAACGTTGATGCCCGGGGTGTACTTGAGCTTGTCGATGGCGTTGGCCGTCGGGGACATTTCGTCCATGGCTTCCTTGGTCACCGTGGACCGGGCCTTGGCACTTTCTTCCTGAATCATGTGGCCGGTGCCCAGGGTACGTTCGCCGGCGACGTGCACCGAACCGACATCCTGGGAATCGTCTGCCAGAACCAGCGGCGCAAAGCCGCCCAGGCCCGATGCTAAAAGCAGGGCATAGAGTTTGTTGTAGGTCACGAGTAGATCCCTTACATGCATCTATCTGTTGTTATGGGGGAGGTATTGGCGATCTCGGCTGGGTGAACAGCGCCGCCAATCTTCCTGACCACCTGCTCAGGAATCCGAGGATCATCCGTGCATCACGTAACGATTTGGTTACAGGTTTTGGCGATTGCGATGAAGGTTAAATGAAAGGTCCACACACACGGATGTGCCAAGGCATGGGGATTTTCAAGGGCAGGTGGTGCAAGTAATGACAGCGCCACGCCATTGCAGCGTAGCGCTCTGTATCTAGCGCAATACGATCATCCGACCGAGCAGCGAGTGTTGTTCAAACCCCAAGACCGCCTGCAACGCATTGAGCACCGCCTGGGGGTCCTTGCTCGGGAAACTGCCGCTGACACGCCGGGCGCCGAGGTCTTCGTTGAGCAGCAGAATGCGCCCCGGATAGTAGCGGCCGAGGTCTTGCACCACATCGGTCAGTGGTGCCTTGTAGTAATTGAGCCAACCATCGCGCCAGGCCAGGCGCGACTCGCTGTCGACCGCGTGCAGCTCATCGGCGACACCATCGGCGTAGGCCACTTGCTGGCCGGCCGTCAGAATCTGTTGCTGAGCATACTTCGACGGCGTTACCCCAACCCGACCGGACAACACCGTCACCTGCGCACCTGCCGGTTGCAGGCGCACCTCAAACTGCGTGCCGAGCACCCGTGCTTCGCCGCTGCCGGCCTCGACCACAAAGGATTCGCCAGTGTGGGTCACACTGAAAAAACCGGCGCCACGGCGTAGCTGGATATGGCGCTCGCCATGCTTGAAATCCACTGCGATCGCACTGTCGGCGTCCAGGGTCACCTGGCTTTGATCGGCCAGGGTGACGGTCTTCACCTCACCCGGCGCGGTGACATAATCGGCACCGAAGTCATCGACCCAGCGTGACGGCTGCCAGCCGGCGCCCATCGAGATCATCACCAGCAGGCAGGCGGCCATCGCCAGGGCGCCAGACCAGCGCCGCACGCTGGAGCGTTTCGACGTATTCATCGCGTTCAAGTAACCCTGCAGCGCCAGGGCATCCTCATCCGCCAACGTTCTGGCCGGTACTTCACTCAATTCCCACAGCACCTGGGCTTGGGCGTAGGCTTCCACATGCGCAGGATCGGCCCGCAGCCAACGGCTGAACGTGGCCTGGTCGCCACTGCTGGGTTGGTCATGCAACAGGCTCAACCAGGCCAGTGCGGCCTGTTCCTGGTCGGGCGTCGGGGTGACGCGGGCAGTGGCGTTCACGGGGCTTTCCTTGGCGATGGTTCACGAAGGCTGGCCTTGCAGGCTTCGAGGGCACGCATCATATGTTTTTCCACGGCGCTTTGGGACAGGCCCATGGCCTTGGCGATTTCCGCGTACTTGCGGCCATGGATGCGGTTGAGCAGGAAAATCTGCCGGGTACGTTCCGGCAGGCTGCGCAAGGCTGCTTCAACGTGACGCAGATCATTGCCCGCCTCCAGCGCGGCCTGGGGTTCGCAGCCCTGGTTATCCTGTTGTTCCGGCAGCCAGCCTTCGCTGCTGCGCACCCGGGCGCCTTCGCTGCGCAAGTGGTCGATGGCGATATTGCCGGCGCAGCGCAGCAGGTAGGTGCTGAGTTCCTCGACCTGCACCAGCGGCCGGCGCCAGAAGCGCAGGAACAAATCCTGCACCAGGTCCGCCGCCGTCGCACGGCAGCCCACGCGGCGGCTGACCAGCGCTTCCATCTGCGAGCGCTGGGACAGGAACACCTGCAGGAAATGCGCCCGTCCGCCCGCCGCGTCTGCGTGCTGCTCTGGATGTTCGGGGGGCGTGGTGATCATCAACGGTGGACTCAAAGGGTCGCGAAGGCCGCAACCGGACTGGCCAGCAGGCCGAGGCCCGCCAGGATCAAGGCCAGCCTTGGCCGATACGGCAACAGCAACACCAGCAACAACCCGCTGAGCATCAAGACCGCGCACCACTCCACCAACCCCTGGCTCCACCCGGTCGCGAGCACCGCCGGCCAGATCGAGACAATCAACAGCAGCCAGCCGCCCACGCGCAAACCCAGGCGCCGACGAGGCGAAGGTTTACTGTGCAGCAGTTCGCCATGGTGCCGGTCCATAGACAGGCACAACGCGGTAAACCCTGCGTAACACAGCAATAGCGCCAGGAGCATTCAGTTCACCTCGCCATTGAGGGTCAATGGCCGGGCACGTTCGGCCTTGGGCTGAGGGACGCGGCGGTGCTGCATTTTCCAGGCAGCCCAGGCGAGGAACACACCGCTGCCCAGGCACGTCAGGTCGAAGCCGGCTATGGCCCAGTCGCCGTTGGCCAGGGTCACACCCAAATGCTGGGTCGTGGTCAGCGCGTTGAGCACCGGCACGCCGATAAACAGCAGCGCGCCCACACTCAATTGCTCAACCCAGCCGCGGCGCCCCTGGCGAACAATCGCGTGCACGACGCTCAAGCCCCAGGCAATAAAGAAGGCTTGTACTTCCCAGTCCGAACGCCCGGCAAAGCTGGCCGGCAACAGGCGGTTGGCCCAGAAGAATGCAGCGATGGCGATCATCAAGCCGGACATGCTGGCGATGTTCAGCACTTCCACCAGCCGCAGCTCAAAGGGCATCACACCGGTTTTGGTGTGCTTGAGCTGACGCTTGCCCAGCCACATCACCAGCCCGGTGCCGATCATTGCCGTGCCCGCGAGGCCGCAGATGAAATACAGCCAGCGCAATACCGGGCCGGCGAAATGGCCCATGTGCAAACCGTAGAAGCTGCCACCAATCGCCGCCGGCAGCGACTGCTCGCCGCTCACCCGCAACAGTTCGCCGGTAGTGCCGTTGAATGACACGGTGCTGCCAAAGTCATGCACCACTCGATCCGACCCGGCGCGGAACACATTGACCGAGGCGTTCACATCGCTTGGATTATTCACCACCAGCCGTCCGACATGCCCACCGGCCCATTGCCCGCGCGCCTGCTCGTACATCGGGCCCAGTGGCAGCAATTGCCCCGGCTGGCCGAGGGCCGGCGCATTGTCGGTGGCCGGAAACACATCGTTGAAGAACGCACGGGTGTCGTTGCCGTAGGAAGCGAGGATGCTCGCCGGCATCACCATGCTCATGAAAATCACCAGGCTGCTGTAGGTGATCATCAAGTGGAACGGCAACACCAGCACGCCCACGGCGTTGTGCCCGTCGAGCCAGGAACGCTGGCCCTTGCGCGGGCGGAAGGTGAAGAAGTCCTTGAAGATTTTCTTGTGGGTAATGATCCCGGTGATCAACGCCACGAACATCACCATCGCGGCGATGGTCGACAGCCAGCGCCCCCACGGATAGGGCATCTGCAGCTGGAAGTGGAAACGATAGAAGAATTCGCCGCCCATGCTCTCCCGGGCCTGGACCTGCTGGCCGCTGACGGGATCGAGGAGTTTTTCGACGAAATTGCCGCGTTTGCCCGGGTCGACCTTGTCTTGCCACATCACCGACAGGCCCGGCTCACGGCTGCTTGGCAAGGTGATAAACCAGCGCGCGGCATTGGGCGCCTGGTGTTGCAGATAGGTTTGGGCGGCGGCCAGGCTACGGGCGTCATCGACGGGATGCGCCTGCACTTCGGGCTGCATCCAGTGGGTAATTTCGTCCTTGAAATACGACAGGGTGCCCGTCAGGAAAATCGCAAACAGCAGCCAGCCAAAGATCAACCCGGCCCAGGTGTGCAACCAGGCCATGGCCTGGCGGAAGCCCTCTTTCATGTGCGCGCCATCCAGTACGCCAACCCGGCGAACGTGGCCATTATCGCGCTGGGCAGCAACACGCCAAACCAGGCGCGCCAGGCCGTGCGGCAGGCGAAGCACCAGATGACCGCCAACAGGTAGAACACAAACGAACTCAGCATGCCGCTGATCACCGCATCGGCGCGGCTGGTGGGCAGCCACAGCGTCATGCACACGCTGGCCAGCGAGGCCAGCAGGTAACCGCCGACCACAGCCGCCAGCACCCGCGAAGTCACGGCAAGACGGTAGGAAACGGGAAGTGAGGTTTTGCGTTTCATGCACAAGGCGCCAGGTTCGTCAGTGCGCAATATTAATGATAAAGGTTCTCATAAGCAAAAGAGAACGCATCACTGGCAATTGCCGAACCCGCCTGCGCGCCCTACAATGCGAACAATTCTTGTTCTCTAAAGCATGCCCATGCTGCCGGAGTGTGCGCGTTGCAGCCGTCCAACACCGTCGAAGTCCTGTACCACGACCATCACCACTGGCTCACCGGCTGGTTGCGACGCAAGCTCGGCTGCCCGGAAAGCGCCGCCGACCTGGCCCAGGACACCTTCATCCGCGTGCTCACCGCACGGGAAACACCGACGCTGATCGAACCTCGCGCCTTCCTCACCACCATCGCCAAGCGTGTGCTGTGCAACCATTACCGCCGCCAGGACCTGGAGCGCGCCTACCTCGACGCCCTGGCGCAAATGCCCGAACACGTGGCGCCGTCGGAGGAAGAGCGGGCAATCATCCTGCAAACCCTGATGGAGCTGGACCAGTTGCTGGATGGCCTGGCGCCCCTGGTCAAACGCGCGTTCCTGCTGTCCCAGCTCGACGGCCTGACCTACGCGCAAATCGGCGCGGAACTGGGCATCTCCATCGCCACGGTCAAGCGCCATCTGAATAAAGCGGCGATGCGCTGCTACTTCGCCCTATGAGTTTCTCAACGCAAGTCGCCGAACAAGCGGTGCACTGGCTGATGGAAATGCAGCAGGGCCCGCTCAACCCACGCAAACAAGCGGCCTGGCAACAGTGGCTGGACGCCCACAGCGAACATCAGCGGGCCTGGGAGCACATCCAGCGAGTGAACCAGCGCTTGCGCGGGATGCCATCACCCCTGGCCCATGCCGCCTTGAATGCACCGAAATCCAACAGTCGTCGTCAGGCCCTGAAGTTGTTGCTGATACTCGGCGCCGGGTCGGCAGCGGCCTGGGGTTTGCGCCAGCAACATATATTGCCGCCGTTGAGTGCCGACTACCGCAGCCCCATCGGCCAACGGCGCAAGTTCCAGCTGGCGGATGGCAGCCAGTTGCAGCTCAACACCGGCAGTGCGGTGGATGTGCATTTTGATGGCCAGCAACGCTTGATCCGCCTGCTCGAAGGCGAAATCCTGCTGACCGCCAAACCCGGCAACGCCCCGCTGCGGGTCATCACTTCCCAGGGCCTGCTCAGCGCCCAGGCCGCGCGGCTGAACGTGCGGCAATTCAACGATCACACACAACTGGCGGTGTTTGATGGGCACGTTGACGTGATGCCCAACACCTATAGCGGTTTGCCGTTGTCGGTGGAGAAAGCCCATCAGGTCAATTTCACCCGCAAAGGCTGGGACACCGCCCGCCCCACCGACGCCGGCAGCGGCGCCTGGGCCGACGGCATGCTGGTGGCGGCCCACATGCGCCTGGAAGATTTCCTCGCCGAATTGAGCCGTTATCGCCGTGGCCAGCTCAATTGCGACCCGCAGGTGGCCAACCTGCTGATTTCCGGCAGCTACCCGCTGGACGACAGCGAACGAATCCTGGACCTGCTGCAAGTCAGCCTGCCGGTCAGGGTCCGGCGGTTTACCCGCTACTGGGTCACTGTCGAAGCCCGTGCCTGAAATATTTTCAAACCCCGTGAGCCGTTTTCCGCACCTCGCGTGACAGAGAAGGAAAGCCACCTTGATCCTTCCTTCTCAGGACCGCACTTCATGCCCCAGCAACCGACTCGCCTGACGCCACTCGCCCGCACCCTGCGCCACTTGTTGCTGGGGGCCAGCCTCAGTTTCAGCACCGTTCCCTACGTAATGGCGGCCGACGCCAAGCCCTACCGCATCGCCCCTACGTCACTGGAAGCGGCGCTGAATCAATTTGGCCGGGAAGCCGGCGTGCTGATTTCATTTGGCTCGGACGTGACTGCCGGCGTGCAAAGCCCTGGCCTGTCGGGCAACTACACCGCTGAAGAAGGCTTGAATGCGTTGCTCAAAGGCACCGGCCTGCAAGCCCGTGCCGAGGGCAACAACGCCTTCAGCCTGCAACCGGCGAATGCTCCGGCCACCCTCGAATTGGGCACCTCCAACGTGGTCGGCGACTGGCTGGGGGACGCGGCGCAAACCAACGTCTTCGAGCACCCGGGCGCCCGGGACGTGATCCGCCGCGAAGAATTCGAACGCCAGGGCGCCACCCAGGCCCGCGACGTGCTCAACCGCATTCCCGGGGTCAACGCCCCGGAAAACAACGGCACCGGCAGCCACGACATGGCGCTGAACTTCGGCATTCGCGGGCTCAACCCACGCCTGGCCTCGCGCTCCACGGTCTTGATGGACGGCATCCCGGTGCCGTTCGCGCCGTATGGCCAGCCGCAGTTGTCGTTCGCGCCCATCAGCATGGGCAACATGGATGCCGTGGACGTGGTACGCGGCGGCGGCGCAGTGCGTTATGGCCCGCAGAACGTCGGCGGCATCGTCAACTTCGTCACGCGCGCGATTCCCGATGCACCAACGGTGAAAGGCGGCCTGCAAACCGAAACCAGCCCGTCTTCCAGCCACGATGGCTTCAAGACCACCGGCAACCTGCTGGCCGGCGGCACGGCGGACAACGGCCTGGGCGGCGCGATCCTGTATTCCGGCACCCGTGGTGGTGATTGGCGCGAAAACAGCGACACCCGCATCGACGACCTGATCCTCAAGGGCAAATACCAGCTGGACGACGCCAACAGCTTCAACGCCATGGCGCAGTACTACGAAGGCAAGGCGGATATGCCCGGTGGTTTGAGCACTGCGGCCTACAAGGCCGACCCGTATCAGTCCACCCGCCCCTACGACCAGTTCTGGGGCCGGCGCACCATGTTCAACGCGGGCTATCGCTACCAGGAAGACCGCCGGGAATTCACGGTCAACAGCTTCTTCACCACCACCCTGCGCAGCGGTTACCTGGACCAGGGCAACTTCCTCTCCCTGTCGCCCCGCGAGTATTGGGTACGCGGCCTGGAAACCCGTTTCGCCCAAGGCTTCGACCTCGGCCCAACCAGCCACGAAGTCGGCGTGGGCTACCGCTACATCAACGAGGCCGGCCACGAACTGCGCTACCGCACGCCGATTTCCGCCAATCAGCAACTGCCGACCACCGACAGCCGCAACGACCGCGACACCCGGGGCAGCACCGAAGCCAATGCGTTCTTCGTCGACGACCGGATAGATATCGGCAAGTGGACCATCACCCCGGGCATCCGCTACGAGATGATCGAGTCCCAGCAGACCAACAACCTCAGCAACGTCAAATACAAAGGCGACTACAACACCGCCCTGCCGGCGCTGAACGTGCTCTACCACCTGACCGACGACTGGAACCTCTATGCCAACACCGAAGGGTCGTTCGGCAGCGTGCAGTACAGCCAGATGCCCAACCGCGTGACCAGTGGCGAAGTGAAGCCGGAAAAAGCCCGCACCTGGGAACTCGGCACACGCTATGACAATGGCACCTTGCGCGCCGAGATCGGCGCGTTCCTGATCAACTTCGACAACCAGTACGACAGCAACCAGACCAACGACACCGTGATCGCCCGCGGCGAAACCCGCCATCAGGGCATCGAGTCCAGCATCAACTACGCCCTCGACGGCTTGAGCCCGGCGCTCGCCGGTTTTGATGTGTACGCCACCTACGCCTACGTCGACGCCACCATCCGCGAAGACGGCCCGAACAAAGGTAACCGCGTACCCTTCTCCTCCAAGCACAAGGGCACGCTGGGTGTGGGTTACACCGAAGGTCGCTGGAAGTTGAACGTGGACAGCAGCTACCAGAGCAGCCAGTTTGCCGACAACGCCAACACTGAAGCAGAAAGTGCTGATGGCAGCACCGGACGCATTCCTGGCTACATGCTGTTCAGCAGCCGCGCGGCGTACGACTTTGGCCCGCAGCTGTCGGATTTGAACGTGGCGGTGGGTGTGAAAAACATCTTCAACAAGCAGTACTACACCCGCTCGTTTGACGATAACAACAAGGGCAAATACGTCGGCGAGCCGCGCACGCTGTATGTGCAGACGTCCATCGCGTTCTGATCAGCTACCCGCCAGGCACGACGGTGTGCCGGCCACCAACGCGTCGATGGCGCAACGGGTCTTGGCCGGCATGTGCGTCGCCGTGGGCCAGATGACATGGATCGGCATCGGTTGCTCGCGGTGGCCCGGCAGCACCGCCTGCAATTGCCCGCGCAACACGTAGTGGGCGATCAGCCAACTGGGCAACCAGGCCAGGCCGACCCCGGCGATGGCGGCATCGGCCACGGCCTGCAGGTCATCGAGGATCAACGGCGAGGCGACTCGCTCGCGGTGCGGGGCATTGCTGCGATAGGCAATGCCCCGGTGCCCGGCCAGGTCGTCGATGGAGTCAATACGAGGTGTGCGCTGCAAGTACGCGGGTGACGCCGCCAGGGCAATCGCCTGTTCGCCGAGGCGACGTGCACTCAAGCGGTCGGTGTCGGGCAATGCGCCGATGCGCACCGCCAGGTCGAAGCCTTCCTGGGCCAGGTCGATCAGTCGGTCGGAGAAGGAAATTTCAATCTCCAGTTGCGGAAAACGGTCCATCAGCCCCCACAACGCCGGCGCCGCATAGTGATGACCGAACGCCAAAGGCAAGCTGGCCCTTAACCGTCCACGTGGCTGCTGACGGCCACTTTCCAGCACGGATTCGGCGGCTTCCAGTTCCGCCAGCGCACGCAGGCAATGCTCGTAATAGGCCTGCCCGTCCTCGGTCAAACGCTGACGCCGGGTGGAGCGTTGCAACAGCGACGTCCCCAACCGCGCTTCCAGACGTGCCAAGCCTTTGCCCACCGCCGAGCGCGTGAGGTTCAGCCGTTCGGCGGCCTCCGTCAGATTGCCGCTCTCGACGATCTGCAAAAACAGTTCAACACCATCAAAACGCGGAGTGGCCATGGTCGTTTGTCGCCCTATATTCCCTTATCACAGGAAGAAGTATCGCTAATAAAGAATCAGATTCCCGTGAAAATGACACCTTCCCCCATCGAAAGGAAGAGGCCATGCCACCCGACGCCGTTGTATCCGCCATCAACCCGCCGCGTACCGCCCGGGACGGCCTTGCACTCACCGCCGTGTGCCTGGTGGCGCTGATGTTCGGGCTGGAGATTTCCAGCGTGCCGGTCATCCTGCCCACCCTTGAGCAGCAACTGGGCACCGGCTTCCAGGACGCCCAATGGATCATGAACGCCTACACCCTGGCCTGCACCAGCGTGCTGATGGCCGCCGGCACATTGGCCGATCGTTTTGGCCGCCGACGCATGCTGGTGCTGTGCCTGTGGGTATTCGGGCTGGCTTCGCTGGCCTGCGGGCTGGCGAACGATGCGTCCACGCTGATCGCGGCGCGTTTTGTCCAGGGCGTGGGAGGCGGGGCGATGATGATCTGCCAGTTCGCGATCCTTTCGCACCAGTTCCGCGAGCCGGCGGCCCGGGCCCGGGCCTTTGCGGTGTGGGGCGTGATCGCCGGGGTGGGCCTGGGTTTCGGGCCGATGGTGGGGGCATTGATCCTGGCGGTGGCGGATTGGCGCTGGGTGTTCCTGGTGCATGTGCCGTTGACCTTGTTCACTCTGGTGTTGCTGCGCATCAGCGTGCAGGAATCCCGTGACCCGGCGGCCCATCGCCTCGATATAGCCGGTATGGCCACCCTCACCCTGGCAGTGTTCGCCCTGGTTTATTTCATCACCCAGGGCACCGAGAGCGGCTTTGCCACCCCGGCCATGCTCGGCTGGGCCGGACTGTCGGTGGGCAGCCTGTTGTTGTTCGTGGTTGTCGAGCGGCGCAGCCTGCATCCGATGTTCGACTTCTCGGTGTTTCGCATCCCGCGCTTCAACGGCGCGCTGATGGGCTCGATCGGCATGAACTTCAGCTTCTGGCCCTTCATGATCTACCTGCCGCTGTATTTCCAGGCCGGCCTGGGCTACGACACCATGCTCACCGGGCTCGCCCTGCTCGCCTATACCCTGCCCACGTTGGTGGTGCCGCCGCTGGCTGAACGCCTGGCCCTGCGCTATGGCGCCGAACGCATCATTCCATTGGGCCTGGGCCTGATGGGCGTGGGGTTTGTGACAATGGCGGCGATCAATCATAGCGGCCAGCCCGGTGTGGTATGGGTCCTGATCGCCTGTGGGATTGCCGGCAGCGGCTTGGCGTTTACCAACTCGCCCACCACCAACACCACCACCGGATCAGTTTCATCCGACCGCGCAGGGATGGCCTCGGGCATCGACTTCAGTGCACGGCTGATCACCCTGGCGCTGAATATCGCGTTGATGGGGTTGGTGTTGATACTCGGGATCGCTCATTACCTGGCTGGCGTATTGCCCGACACCGCGCAACTGGCCACCCTCAGTCAGGACATCGCCGCCGGCAGGCTGGACGTGTTGCCGCAGGGCCCACTGATCGCCCAGGCCGCGCTGCGCAACGGTGCGGGATGGGCCATGTTGTATGCCGGCGTTGGAGCGTGCGCACTGGCGGCCTTGAGCGCCTGTTTTTTCCGGCGCAGCCCGCACTGACCTTTTGCGCATAAAAAAACGGGCCTGCATCTGCAGGCCCGTTTTCAGTGGGGTTGAAAAAAGTATCAGCTATCAGCCGTTAAGCGCAGCCTGTTCGTTTTCCAGGAATTCCTCTTCTAGCTCGGCCTCGTCGGCCTTGGTATTGGGCAGGCTTTGACCCGCGGCGCGTGGTTTGCCGCGCAGTTTGCCGTACAGATGCTCCAGGGCATGCTCCAGCTTGGTCGCTGCGCCATCGATCGCCTGTTCCAGCGTATCGGCTTTATGGAGGACCGAAAGCGGTTGATGGCCTTTTGGCCGTGCTTCCAGTCGGCAACTCAGATCGTGTGGGCCGGGCTTGTCACCGTTCTCGTCCCGCAGGTAAACCTCGACGCGGGTCAGATCTTCTTCGTAACGTTCGAGCGTGCTCTCAATGGTGGTACGTACCCACTCCTCCAGTCGGATGCTGCTTTCAATATGGTTATCGCTATTGACTTGGATTTGCATAGTTTTCCCTTATTTCAGCTAGCTCGCCGAAGGCCATTCCTGCTTCACCGGATGGATGAAAACCATGACCTCCTGATTACACAATTGAGCAGACAGAGGAACATTTCAACCCCTTTGCAAAGATAAATCCCACATTACAAATTAACCCTGACTACAACCAAAAACGCTGTTAGGGTGGGGAGTTAGTTACATCTTCTTACCGCCAACTTCCTTACAATTGCCCCTCTCCCAACGGGTGCAATCCGCGAAAAATCTCCGCTTCCTCCACCAGCCAGTCATGCACCGCCCGCACGCCCGGATGGCTCAACGCACCCGGCGCGTACAGCAGCACATAGCGTTTGTGGTTGGGAACGGCGAGGCCGAATGGCACGATCAAGGTGCCGCGTTCCAGTTCGTCATTGAGCAAGGTTCGCCGGGCAATCGCAACGCCCATGCCCGCAATCGCCGCCTCGATGGTCAGGTGGTTGCGGTTGAAGGTATGCCCGCGCCGTACGTCGGCGGCGTCATAGCCGATGGCATTCAGGTAGAACTCCCACTCTGCGTACTCATAACTCCCACGCCAGGCAGTGATGTCGTGCAGCAGCGGGAAATGCACCAGGTCAGCGGGGCCATGCAGTGGCGGTCGCCCCCGCAGCAGGCTCGGTGCGCACACCGGGAAAATCTGCTCGTCCAGCAAGGCTGTGGACAACAAGCCCGGATAGCTGCCGTCGTTAAGGTCGATGGCCAGGTCGAAGTCGCCCTCGTGCAGGGCGACGCTGCTGTCTTCGGCAACCATGCGCAGCTGGATATCCGGGAAGCGCTGCTGCAAACGCGGCAAACGCGGGGTCAGCCATTTGCCGAGAAACGACGGGATCGAGCGCAGGCGCAAGGTGCCGCTGATCATCCCGGCGTCCAGCCGCTGCAACTCGGCATCGATGCTGCCATAGGCCTCGCCCACGGTGATCGCCAACCGCTGGCCCTCTGCGCTCAGCTCAACCCCGCGTGCGCGCCGATGGAACAGGCGAAAGCCCAGACGCTCCTCCAACTGACGGATTTGCTGGCTGACCGCGCCCGGGGTGATGTGCAGTTCCTCGGCGCAGCGGGTGAACGACAAATGCCGTGCCGCGCAGGAAAAAACGTGCAACCAGACGTAGGTCTGGCCATGAAGCGGGCGAGCCATAGGGTTTAGTCCTGCTAAAGGGTGTCTTAGGATAATTCGTTGGTCAGTGCCGATCCAGAGGCTCAGTATCGCGCCAATTCCGCTTGTCCTACAAAACATGGCAGCGATTCCTACTCCATTGCTTGTAAGGGTTTAGCATGGCTATCAGTGTTTTCGATCTATTCAAAGTGGGCATTGGTCCTTCCAGCTCCCATACCGTCGGCCCGATGCGGGCCGCGGCGACCTTCGTCCAAGCGCTTATCGATCAGCAATTGCTCGACGAAACCCGTCGGGTAGAAGTGCGTTTGTACGGCTCGCTGTCCGCCACCGGTGTCGGCCACGCCACCGACCGCGCCTGTGTGATGGGCCTGATGGGCGAATGGCCAGACAGCATCGACCCCACCAGCATCGGCCCACGCATCCAGCAACTGCGCGAGTCCGGCCAATTGCTGCTCGGCGGCCGCACGTCGATTGCCTTCAATTGGCAACACGACCTCCTGCTGCTGGACGAAAGCCTGCCCTACCACCCCAACGCCATGTCCCTGCATGCCTACGGCGAAAACGGCCCGTTGAGCGAGCAAACGTACTACTCGGTGGGCGGCGGTTTCATCATCGAAGCGGCGGAAGCCGAATCCGGCATTGCGCCGGCCAGCGAAGTGGAATTGCCTTACGACTTCTCCAGCGCCGTCGAACTGCTGGCTTTGTGCAACAAGCACGGCCTGCGGGTTTCCGAGCTGATGATGGCCAACGAGCGGGCCTGGCGCAGCGATGCCAAGATCCGCAGCGGCCTGCTGCATATCTGGTCGGTGATGCGTGAATGCGTCGAACAAGGCCTGCGCCACGAAGGCATCCTGCCCGGCGGTCTGGATGTGCCACGGCGCGCCGCGAAATTGCACCGCAGCCTGCTGGAAATCGGCAAACCCAACGTCATCACCTCGACCTTGTCCGCCATGGAATGGGTCAACCTGTTCGCCCTCGCCGTCAACGAAGAAAACGCCGCCGGCGGGCGCATGGTGACGGCGCCGACCAATGGCGCGGCGGGAATCATCCCGGCGGTGCTGCACTACTACATGAAGTTCAACCCGGACGCGTCCGACGATGACGTGGTGAATTTCTTCCTGGCTGCCGCCGCCGTCGGCATCCTCTGCAAGAAAAACGCCTCGATCTCCGGCGCCGAAGTCGGCTGCCAGGGCGAAGTCGGTTCCGCCTGCGCCATGGCCGCTGCCGGCCTTGCAGACGTGCTCGGCGCATCCCCGGAGCAACTGGAAAACGCCGCCGAAATCGGCCTGGAACATAACCTGGGGTTGACCTGCGACCCGGTTGGCGGGTTGGTCCAGGTGCCGTGCATCGAGCGCAACGCCATCGCCGCGGTCAAGGCGATCAACGCCACGCAAATGGCCCTGCGCGGCGACGGCAAACACTTCATCTCCCTGGACCGGGTGATCCGCACCATGCGCGACACCGGCGCCGACATGCACGACAAATACAAAGAAACTTCACGGGGCGGCCTGGCCGTCAGCTGGGTGGAGTGCTGAGGAGCATTCCCTGATCGCCCCAACGTGAGCCCGCGCAAAAATAATAACGAGGCAATAACGATGACCGATGTACGTACACCTGCTGCCGAAAATCCCGCTGTAGACCTGACGCCGACCACCGTTACACAAGGCTGGAACAAACACGACACCACCTGGATGCTCGGCCTCTACGGCACCGCCATCGGTGCCGGCACCTTGTTCCTGCCGATCAACGCTGGCGTGGGCGGCTTCTGGCCGTTGATCGTGCTGGCGCTGCTGGCCTTCCCGATGACCTTCTTCGCCCACCGTGGGCTGACGCGCTTTGTGTTGTCGGGCAAATCGGGCGACATCACCGAAGTGGTGGAAGAACACTTCGGCATCGGCGCCGGCAAGCTGATCACCCTGCTGTACTTCTTCGCGATCTTCCCGATTTTGCTGGTGTACAGCGTGGCGCTGACCAACACCCTGACCAGCTTTATGGAACACCAACTGCACCTGGCTGCACCGCCCCGGGCAATCCTGTCGCTGGTGCTGATCCTCGGTCTGATGGCCATTGTGCGCTGCGGCCAGGGCGTGATTGTCAAGGCCATGAGCGTGCTGGTGTACCCCTTCGTCGCCGCCCTGCTGCTATTGGCGGTGAGCCTGATCCCCAACTGGAACGGTGCGTTCTTCGCCTCCGCCAGCGAAGGCATGCCCCTGCCGGCCTTCTTCAAGACCTTGTGGCTGGCGATCCCGGTGATGGTGTTTTCCTTCAACCACTCGCCGATCATCTCCGCCTTCGCCGTCGACCAGAAACGCGTGTACGGCCCGCAAGCCGAACGCAAAAGCAGCGGCATCCTGGCCATGGCCCACAGCATGATGGTGCTGACGGTGATGTTCTTCTGCTTCAGCTGCGTGCTGGCCCTGTCGCCGGCTGACCTCGCCGCCGCCAAGGCGCAGAACATCTCGATCCTGTCGTACCTGGCGAACCACTTCCAGACCCCGGTCATCGCCTACGCCGCACCGTTGATCGCGCTGGTGGCGATCACCAAATCCTTCCTGGGCCACTACATCGGCGCCAGCGAAGGCTTCCAGGGCCTGATCGTCAAATCCCTGCGCGGGCGCAACCGCAGCATGTCGGCCAAGTGGCTGGAGCGCTGCACCGCGCTGTTCATGGTGCTCACCTGCTGGGCCGTGGCCACCTTCAACCCGAGCATCCTCGGCATGATCGAAACCATGGGCGGGCCGATCATCGCCTGCCTGTTGTTCTTGATGCCGATGTACGCCATCCGCCGAGTGCCATCCCTGCGCCAGTACTCGGGCCAGGCGTCCAACGTGTTTGTGGTGTTGATCGGTTTGATTGCGCTGTCTGCGATCGTTTTTTCGGTCATGCCCTGAAACGGATCACCGAACTCAAAAACACCACCCACCCAATGTGGGAGCGGGCTTGCTCGCGAAAGCGGTCGTTCAGCCGAGCAATCATTGGCTGACACACCGCATTCGCGAGCAAGCCCGCTCCCACAGTGGAAATTTGATGGCAGGCAGATTGCTGTACGGCACGCCCCTTGCTGTACAGCTACTGAGGAAAACGGACCTTGTGAAAACCTCAGCGAGCGAATGGCCGGTGGTCAGGAAACGCGAACTAATCCCGACACCGGTCGTCAATGACTGCATGTTCTTATCAGGCGGTAACGCACCATGGACAACCCTTTTCAGATCATCACCGACACCTTCGCCCCGAAATACCGGGTCAATTTAAGCATCCAGCGGCTGGACGGCAGCATCATGCTGACCCTGTCCGATGAAGACGGCGTCGTGGCCAAACGCATGATCAGCGCCGAACAACGCAACGACCCCCAGCGCCTGAAACGGCTGGTGCAGAGTGTGCAATTCGGGATTGCGATCGAGCAGGGGCACAGCGCGATGGAGATATTGGCGGTGATGACCGATGGGGACAGCCACCAGGTACTGCAGCGGCCGCCGGTCAGCAGGCCGCCGCTCAACGCAGGGTTCTAGAGCTCGCCCTTCTCTGTTTCAAGGCTCGCTTCACCCTTGCGGCGCGGGCCTTCGACCTTCACCGACGGAAATGCCGACGACGCATACCGCACCACCAGAATCGCGAACGCCAGCAGCAGAATCCCACCGCACAGGTAGATGATGCCGATGTCGGGCGGGTTGTGGTGGGACACGTTGGAAATCAGCAGACGGGTCAGCGCCGTGATCGCCACGTAGATCAGGAAACGCACCGGCATGTGGTTGGTCTTGAAATAAATCCCGACCATCGCCCCCAATTCCAGGTAGATGAACAGCAGCAAGATGTCATCGATCTTGATGTGCCCCGTCTCCAGCATCCCCAGAAATTCCATCACCGCGGCATAGGCGGTCACCGCACCAATGGCGAACAGTGCCAGGTAGTGGAAGGTCTCGACGAACAGATTTCCCAAGGACTCGGCCAGTTGGTGCACGGTCTTGCGCAGGTTTTCAGCCCAGTTGATTTTCACGATGATGCTTCCTTAGGTCGGCTCGACCGGATAATGCGGGTTGGACGTGACGGTTTCTCTGCATGCAGAAAAAAGGCCAGGGAACAGGAAGTGAGATGGTGGCGGGGTGATATGAGGCACTTATCTTGCTGCTTGATGATCGTTCCCACGCTCCGCGTGGGAATGCCGCCCCGGACGCTCCGCGTCCCATGCCCCAGGGTTTCGGGTAGAGGTGACGCGGAGCGTCACGGTATGCATTCCCACGCAGAGCGTGGGAACGATCCAGGTGACCGGGTGATTCAGGTCAGGTCGGGGCGACTTGATCCAACGCTTGATCGACCAATAAACCACTCATTTCCAGCAGTTGATGGATCGCCAGAAGCAAACTTCGCTGTGGTCCTTCAAGCTCAAAAGCCAGGCTACTGGCCATTTCACGGGCACTGTTCAAGGTTTCGCTGGCATTGGCGAGTAATGTTTCAGTGTCAGTATTTGGGGTCACAGCGAAAAGCGCGGTAGGCGGCTTTATAGGCGATTCAGAAAAACAGGCAGTCATTTTTACCATGGTGCATTCCTTGGATTTACAAGATGTTTGCTCCTTAAATTCGAGCCGCCAAACTCGTATACCGCATAAGCGAAGCCCGGAGAAGGTAAGCCACTGAATGACGCTCCTGCAACCCCACCAACCTGTGAGAAGTTTCCGATAGGGCAAACCAGCATTTGCCAGCTACATTGAAAAGCCACTACCCAAAGCCCATGGATTGGCTTATGCTTTTAGCTGTATATAAATACAGTAGTCGCGAGAACGCTTGGCGACATTCGAACCAAGGGCAACTCCCTTCAATACTGCACCGATGACGAGGCCGAAAAATGGCTGTTGAAACCCTGTATCGCAGTACCCGTGACCTGGAGACTACATTCGTGGATCGCAAACTTGCCGACGCACACGACCAGATGCTTGAACTGGCAGAGTCCCTGATGGAAGTGCTGTTGAAAAACGTCGAAGGCTTGAGCGAGAAGCAGGCTGAAGATGCCGGTATTTTCATGGCCAAGAACCGCGCGGCGTTTGCGGCGGCGTTCAAGAACAATGCGAGTGCATTGGCGGAGATTGGGCAGCCAGCGGCTGAGTGATGCATTGCCAGTAGTGGCGAAAGGGCTTGCTGTGGCAGAGGGCGCTTGCTTGTAGCTAGGGAGCTTGTTGTGGCGAGGGAGCTTGCTCCCGCTGGGCTGCGCAGCAGACCCAAAAGCTTGGGAGCGCTGCGCACTCCAGCGGGAGCAAGCTCCCTCGCCACAGCAAGCTCCCTCGCCACAGGTTATGCGTTGATGCCTTTCACATGTGTCATGCCTGCCACAAGGTCTTGCCGAAGAACGTCAACGTGCGGTCCCACGCCAGTTGCGACCAGGCGGCATCGTATTGCGTGTCTGCAATCCGACCATCACCAATCGCCGTCTCGTTGGCAAACGCATGGCGCGCCAGGTAGCGATGGAAAGTCGCGTCCACACCCGCAGCATGCAGTTTTGACTCCAGCTCCGCCACGGTGTCGATATTGAAGAAGGCATCCTGCGTGCCCCAATGCCCGATCAGCGGCGCCTTGATCTTCGAAGCATCCAGATACTCCAGCGGCGGGAAGCCGTACCACACCACGCCCGCAGCGACTTCCGGAATCGCGTTCAACGCCAGCAACGTCAACGCCCCGCCCATGCAGTAACCGGTCACACCGACTTTTTTCGAATCCGCCTGCAAGTACTGCACAGCACCCTTGATGTCCTGAGAAACCGCGTCACCAAAATCCAGCCCATCCATCAGGTGGTGAGCCTCTTCCTCTTCCACGGTCGACGCGCCGCGATAAAGGTCCGGCACCAACACGCGGTAACCGCATTCGGCCAGTCGATTGGCCACGCCCTTGATCTGATCGTTTACGCCCCACCATTCCTGGATCACCACGATCGCCGGCGCGCCTTCGAGTACGGCCGGGCTGGCCAGGTAGCCGTTGACGTCAGCGCCATCCGGGCGTTTGAAGGTAATCATGCGCCCGCTGGAGCGCCCTGCTGTTTGTTTGGACATGCCAACCTCGTTCTGGTGGGTTTGAAAAAGTAAGCCTGCAACAGAGATATCTGTATTTACCCGTGAACGCCACTGCGGGTGTATCAGAGTGTGTATGGATGCCCCTGAGATACACACGTACCGGCAATCGCGGCAGCGCGACACACGACAGATACACATCGGCGCTTAAGTGATGAAGCCTGTTCAACATTCAATCACCCAGGGCCCGGAAAATAAAATGAATAACCTCCCATCTGTCGACCGTCTCACCGTCACCTCCTACACCAATGGACTGCTCGGCCCCAGCCAGAAAATGCTCGGCCCGCTGGCCGACGGTGGCACCTTGATCACCGGCACCCCGCCCGGTTGCTGGGGCCCGATGATCACGCCGGCCTTTGAGGGTGGCCATGAAGTGACCCAGCCCGTGTTCATCGCCGGCGCCGACATCGGCGACGCGGTGGCGCTGAAGATCAAGCGCATGCGCGTCACCTCCCTGGCCACGTCCTCGGGGGTCATGAGTTTTGTCGAAGGGCGTTACCACGGCGACCCGTTCGTCGCGAAGTTCTGCTCCAACTGCGGGCAAGAGCATCCCGCCAGCCACGTCGAAGGCATTGGCGATGACGCCATTCGTTGCGATGCCTGTGGCGCCGAGGTCAGTGCGTTTCGTTTCAGCAATGGTTACGTGATCGTTCTGGATGCCGAGCATCAGGTGAGCCTGACGGTCAACCAGGCCGTGGCGGATCGCCTGGCCGGCAAGGCATCGGACATGTCGGCGCTGCCCGAACTGTCTGCCCAGCACTCGATCCTGTCCCTGGCCCGCGCCGATATCCCGGGCCTGGCCGCGCATATGCGCCCATTCCTGGGCAACATCGGCACCACGCCTTCACGGGATCTGCCGGATTCCCACAACTGCGGCGACTTCGGCCAGTACCTGGTGGGCGCGCCCCATCGCTACAGCATGACCCACGATGAACTGCACGCCGCGAAAACCGATGGCCACATGGACACCAATTCCGTGCGCGAAGGCTGCATCCTGATCTGCCCGGTGAAGGTCCCCGGCGCCGGGGTGTACATGGGCGATATGCATGCTCAACAGGGCAATGGCGAAATTGCCGGGCATGCCACCGATGTGTCGGGGGAAACCGAACTGACGGTGCAGGTGATCAAGGGCCTGAGCCTGGACGGGCCGATCCTGCTGCAAAACCTCGATGACCTGCCGCCCATGGCGCGCCCGATGACCGCGGAGCAACGCCTGCGGGTGAAGGCACTGGGGGAGCGCTGGGGCCAGGTGGAGATCGAGGAGAACGCGCCCATCACCTTCATCGGCAGTGGGACCAATCTCAACGTCGCGACAGACAATGGACTGGAACGCGCCGCCGCCGTGACCGGGCTGCCGCTCGACGAAGTGCGCAACCGCGCGACCATCAACGGCTCAATTGAAATCAGCCGCCTGCCGGGAACCGTGCGGGTCACGATTCTGTGCCCGATGCACATCCTTGATCGTATGGGCGTGGGCCAACTGGCCCGGGAGAAATATCAGCTTTGACCCGCCTCAGCGGTACAGCAAGCGCTCCGCCAGCTCATCCGCTACCCGCGCGGGTGAGCGTTTTTCAGCCTGGGCATGGGCGAAGATCTCGGTCAGGCGTGTGCCGATGTTCGACAAGTGCGCGGTGATGGTTTCCAGCTCCGCGCCGCCGTGCTTGAGGGCCACGTAGATCAGCCCACCGGAGTTGATCACGTAGTCCGGCGCGTAAAGAATCCCACGCCCTTCCAACTGATCGGCCACTTGCAGGTTGGTCAGTTGCGCACTGGCGGAGCCGGCCACCGCTGCGCATCGCAACTGCGCGACCGTGTAGCGGTTGAACACCGCGCCCACACCGCAGGGCGCAAGGATATCGCACGGAGTGCTGAGCAAGGCTTCGTTGGCAATCGGGTGCGCACCCAGTTGTTCCATCGCCAGTTGCACCTTGCCGTGGTCGATGTCGCTCACCAGCAATTCAGCCCCGGCGGCGTGCAGCTGCTCGGCGAGGGCATAACCGACGTTGCCCAGGCCCTGGATCGCCACGCGCAGACCTTCCAGGTTATCGCTGCCCAGGCGAGCCATCGCGGTGGTGCGGATGCCGGCGAACACGCCCATCGCCGCGTGGGGCGAGGGATCGCCGGCCGCCGTGGTGCTGGTGACATAGCGGGTCTGCTGGGCGATGCAATCCATGTCGGCCACCGAGGTGCCGCTGTCGATGGCGGTGATGTAGCGGCCATCCAACTGCTCGATGCAGCGGCCGAAGGCTTCAAACAATGCCGCGCGGCTTTCCACATGGGCGGGGCGGATGATCACCGCATTGCCGCCACCCACCGGCAAACCGGCCAGCGCGGCCTTGTAGCTCATGCCCTGGGCCAGGCGCGCGGCATCCGCCACGGCACTTTCATCGTCGGGGTAAGAGAGGTAGCGGCAGCCTCCAAGGGCGGGACCCAGGCGGCTGTTGTGGATGGCAATGACCGCCTTCAACCCGGTGGCCGGGTCAACGCTCAGGTGCAGCGATTCAAGGCGGGTGCTGTGCATGAGCGCAAACATCGTCAAGCTCCCGAATCACTTCTGGTAGGCGCCAAGTATAGGACTGCCAGCGAAACCCTGCTGAAGCGCGCAGGAATAAGACCACCGGTTTTAAAGGGTTTGCGACATAAACAGGTAGGACCTGTCTTAAGGCACTGGACGAAAGTTCACAGCAAGGCTAAAACGAGACATCCGCCGGAGAACCCAATGAAGCCCCGCGACGCCTTTTTTGCCTGCCTGGAACGCTCACCGCCCGCGCTGTTTGAAGCCGCGCTGTGGATGGCGGCCGAGCACGACCCGGCGGTGGACCCCTTGGCCATCCTGCAGGACTTCAAGGTATTGCAGCAATTGGTCAGCCTCAGCATGCCGATGCTGCCGGCGGATGAACTCGGACAACCGTTGCTGCGGCGCATGAACGACCTGGGGTTCGCCCAGGATGACCACACCCCGCTGCGCCCCGCCGCCGCGCTGCTGGACAAGGTGTTGAAGCGTAAACGCGGGCAGCCGCTGGCTCTCGGGCTGATTGCCCTGGAGCTGGCGCGGCGCCTGGACATTCCGCTGGTGGGCGTCAACTTCCCGGGGCACTTCCTGTTGCGCGTGCCGGGCGCCGATCACCTCCTCGACCCCTGCGGCGGCCGACGCCTGTACCCCAACGATTGCCGCGACCTGCTGACCCGCCAGTACGGGCCCAATCTCAAGTTGCAGGCCGACCACCTGCACACCGCCGAGCCGCGATCGATCCTGCAACGGCTGTCGCGTAATCTGCGCCAGTTGCACCTGTCCAACGACGACCACCTGGCGGCTCTGGTGGATGCCGAACGCGTGCTGGAGCTGGGCAATGCCAGCGCCGCCGATTACCTGGCCCGGGCCAGTTTGTATCAGCGCCTGGATTGCCCAAACGCCGAGCGTTTTGACCTGGAACACGCGTTGATGCTCAGCGAAGACCCGATCCAGCGTCTACGCCTGACCGAACGGCTGGGGCATTTGCCGCCGAACTCTGTGGTGCATTGACTGGCGAGCGCACCTGGATAATCAACAACGCCGCTATCACCGCCGGAATCGCGCAGAAGAAGAAAATCTGCTGCACCGGTATGTGCATCGCCAGCAGCAGGCTGCCGAACAGCGGCCCCAGGATCGACCCGAACCGCCCGACACCCAGTGCCCAGCCTGTACCGGTGGCCCGCACGTGAGCCGGGTAGAAGTTGCTGGCGAATGCATTGAGGGTTAGTTGGCCGCCGATGATGCAGAAGCCCGCCGCAAACACGCAGGCCACCAGATAGCGCGGATTGTCGTGATTCAGCCCCAGCAGGATGGTGCACACCGCAGCCGCTGCCAGCACGCCGGACAGTAGGCGCACTTTGCTTTTGAGCCGGTCGGCAAACCAGGCCATGCCGATGGCGCCCAGTGTCCCGGCGAACAGGAACATCGAGGTCACCAGATTGGCTTCGTTCAGGCCCAGGCCGCTTTCCAGCAACAGCGAAGGCAGCCAGCTGATCATGAAATACAGCAGGATCAGGCTGACAAAAAACGTTGCCCACAGCAGCAAGGTCGGGCGCGCATAACCATGGCGGAACAGCTCCACCACCGTCAGTTTGCTGCCTTGCTCCTGGCGGTTTTCAGCCTCGCTCGCTGGCGGCGGTTGCCAGCCTGGCAGCATTCGCGCGGTGACTTTTTGCAGGCGCGCATACGGCGGTGCATCACGCAGCAGGCGTGGCAGGGATTCGGGCAACATCCAGGCAAGAAACGGAAACAACAGCAATGGCGTCACACCACCGGCGAGGAACACCGCCTGCCAGCCGAAACTGTCGATAAACCCGGCCGCGACAAAACCTCCGGCCGCACCGCCGAAAGAAAAGCCACAGGCGGCGAGCGTCACCATCAATGTTCGCAGGCGGGGTGGTGAGTATTCCGACATGAGGGCCATGGCGCTGGGCATTGCACCGCCCATGCCGATGCCGCAGATAAAGCGGGCGGCCATCAAGGTATTGAGAGAGTTGGCGAACACCATCAGCACCGTGAGGCTGGCGTAGATCAACACACAGCACAGCAGGATTCGCCGCACCCCGAAGCGATCCGCCAGCGGCGTGACGGCCAGGGAGCCCAGCGTCAGCCCCAGCAGGTTGGCGCTGAACACCGGGCCGAACGCGGCTTTTTCCAAGCCCCAGTCCTTGGCCAGCGCCGGTACTACGTAGCCCAGGACTTGGGCGTCGTAGCCGTCGGTGACCAGCAACAGTGCCAGCAACAGGAGAATCAACCACTGATAGCGCGACACCGGACGGGCGTCGAGTGCCGCACGAAAGCTGGCAATCTGATTGTGCATCGCAAGGGACCTGTATTGTTTTTATATATTTTGGACACGCTGAAGATCACATGTGGGAGCGGGCTTGCTCGCGAAAGCGGTATGCCAGTCAATACATCTGCTGACTGATACACCGTATTCGCGAGCAAGCCCGCTCCCACATTTGGCCGGTGTGAGCCTGGAGATTTATGGGGTATCCGGTTGGTTGGCGGGATGAGCCGCCATGAACGCCGGATGCTGCGCCGCCAACCCCGCCACCCGCTGAATGCGCGGGTACGCCGCCAGCGACACCTTGAACCGCTCGGCCGCATACAACTGTGGAATCAAGAACGTATCCGCCATCCCCGGCTGCTCGCCAAAGCAATAACCCTGATCACCAATCAACTGCTCCACCGCCGCCAGGCCCTGGCTGATCCAGTGCCCGATCCACTCCAGCACCTGCGCTTCATCGTGCCCCCATTGCTTGAGCAGATTCTGGGTACTGGAGTTGTGCAGCGGGTGGATGTCGCAACCGATGATCGACGCCACCGCGCGCTCATGGGCGCGGGTTGCCAGATCCGTGGAGAGCAACGGCACCTGTGGATAATGTTCCTCCAGGTACTCGATGATCGCCGGCGACTGAATCAACACATCACCCTCATCGGTGCGCAAGGCCGGCACGCGACCTTGCGGGTTGATCGCCAGGTACTCCGGCTGATGGTTGGCGCCGCCCTTGGGCACCAGCAGGTTGACCGGCACGGCGGTGAAGCCCAGGCCCTTGAGGGCCAGCGCGATCCGCACCCGGTAGGACGAAGTGGAGCGGTAGTAGGTATAGAGTTCCATGGCCCTGCCCTCTCAGCGCGCCGCGACCACGGTACCCCGGCATTCGCCGAAGCCGATGGAGGCAAAACCGTCGCGGGTGCAGCGGGCACGCAGGATGATTTCGTCGCCGTCTTCGAGGAATTTCCGCACCTCGCCGGAGGCCAGTTCGATCGGCTTTTTACCGCCCTCGGTGATTTCCAGCAGGCTGCCGAATTGCCCGGCTTCCGGCCCCGACAAGGTGCCCGAACCGAACAGGTCACCCGCCTGCAACTGGCAACCATTGACGCTGTGGTGCGCAACCATTTGCGCGACGGTCCAGTACATGTGTTGGGTGTTGCTCAGGGTCAGGCGATGGGCCGGCAGGTTCTGCTCGCGCATCGAGGCGGTGGTCAGCAGCACTTCCAGTTCGATATCAAAACCACCGGCCGCCTGGTCGCGCTTGTCCAGCAGGTATGGCAGCGGTTGTGGGTCGCCTTCAGGGCGCACCGGTTGTGCCTTGCGGAACGGTTCCAGGGCTTCAGCCGTCACCACCCATGGCGAAATGCTGGTGATGAAACTCTTCGACAGGAACGGGCCCAGCGGCTGGTATTCCCAGGCCTGGATATCCCGCGCCGACCAGTCGTTGAGCAGGCAGAACCCGGCGATGTGATCAGCCGCGTCGCCGATGGCAATCGAGTCGCCCATGGCATTGCCCTGGCCGATCCAGATGCCCAGCTCCAGCTCGTAGTCCAGGCGTGCGCAGGGGCCAAAGGTCGGCTCGGTCTGGCCGGCTGGCAGGGTCTGGCCTTTCGGGCGGCGGACCTCGGTGCCCGACGGGCGAATCGTCGACGCGCGGCCGTGGTAGCCGATCGGCACATACTTGTAGTTGGGCAGCAGCGGGTTGTCCGGGCGGAACAGCTTGCCGACGTTTTGCGCGTGCTCGATGCCCACGTAGAAGTCGGTGTAGTCGTTGATCCTGGCCGGCAGGTGCATCTGGCAATCGGCAGCCGGGTGCAGCGCAGCTTGCAGTTTGCCTTGCTGTTCGCTGCCTTCGGCCAACAGTTCCAGCAGGCGTTCACGCAGGGCCACGCGCGGGCCACGGCCGAGTTCGAAAAATGCGTTCAGTTGGCCGCCGGCGGTGGCTTCAACGGCCCGGCGGGCTTCGCCTTCAAAGCATTCCAACGCGGCGTGCAGATCAAGAATCTGCTCGCCAATCGCCACGCCACTGCGCGGTGCCGAGCCATTAAGGCTGAACACCCCCAACGGCAGGTTTTGCAGCGGGAAATCCCGGTGACCGTTGGCGGAAACCACCCAACTGCGGGTGAGATTAGGCTGCGTCATGGGTTATCTCCGATTCGGGTTGAAGGTTGCGGGCAGTGAGGCCCAGCAAGCGTCGTAGGAAGGTTGCAGCTGCGAGCATTCAAGGGCGAACTGGGTGGGACGCAGCACCTGGCTGGTCTCGAACATGAACGCCATGGTGTTATCAATCTTGTGGGGCTCAAGCGTCGCGTTGATGGCTTTGGTGCAGGTCTCGCCATCCGGGCCGTGGGCGCTCATGCAGCTGTGCAACGACGCGCCGCCGGGCACGAAGCCTTCGGCCTTGGCGTCGTAGGCACCCTGGATCAGGCCCATGTATTCGTTCATCAGGTTGCGGTGGAACCACGGTGGCCGGAAGGTGTTTTCGGCGACCATCCAGCGGGGCGGGAAGATCACGAAGTCGAGGTTGGCCAGGCCGTGCACGCTGGTGGGCGAGGTCAATACGGTGAAGATCGACGGGTCCGGGTGATCGAAGCTCACGGTGCCGATGGTGTTGAAACGACGCAGGTCGTATTTGTACGGCACGTTGTTGCCGTGCCACGCCACCACGTTCAGCGGCGAATGGTCGAGCTGGCAGCCCCACAGTTCGCCGAGGAATTTCTGCACCAGCGTGGTCGGTTGCTTGAGGTCTTCGTAATGGGCGACGGGGGTGAGGAAATCCCGTGGGTTGGCCAGGCCGTTGCTGCCGATAGGACCAAGGTCCGGCAGGCGCAGTGGCGCGCCATGGTTCTCGGCGACGTAACCGCGGGCCTGGGCATCCAGCAGTTCGACGCGGAATTTCAGGCCCCGGGGCAGCACGACGATTTCCAGTGGCTCGACTTCCAGCACACCCAGTTCGGTCGCAATGCGCAGGCGGCCCTGCTCGGGAACGATCAACAGTTCGCCGTCCGCGTTGAAGAACACGCGGTCCATCGAACGGTTGGCGCGGTAGTTGTAGATGCTGATGCCCGAGGGTTTTTCCGATCCGGAATTGGCGACCATGCCTACAAGGCCATCGACGAAATCTGTCGGCTCACCCGGAATATCCAGCGGGTTCCAGCGCAGGCGGTTGGGCGTCACAGCGCCCAGCGGTCCACCGGCCAATTGCCGTTCCAGCTTGACGAACGCCGGGTGATTGGCCGACGGCTGGATGCGGTACAACCAGGTGCGCCGGGCTTCGCTGCGGGCCATGGTGAAGGCGGTGCCGGAAAAGAGTTCGGTGTACAGCCCGTAGGGCGCTTTCTGCGGGGCGTTCTGGCCGACGGGCAATGCACCGGGCAAGGCTTCAGTGGCAAATTCATTGCCAAAACCCGATTGGTATTCGAGGGTCATGGATCATCCTCTGAGCGGAAGTTGTTTTTATCGTAATCCAGTTACGCATAACGTAATTTGATACCTGTTGACCGTCAAGCTATAAAGACGCCCATTCGTCTTTCGGATTCATGCCCTCCATGGAAAAGCCGCCCGCCCCCCGCGACACCGGTAAACAGAAAGTCCGCTCGGCTGAAGTGGGCACCGACATCCTCAAGGCCCTGGCTGAACTGTCGCCGGCCACCTCGTTGTCGCGCCTGGCCGAGCACGTGCAAATGCCGGCGAGCAAGGTCCACCGCTATTTGCAGGCGCTGATTGCCTCGGGTTTTGCCGAACAGAACACCGCCACCAACCATTACGGCCTGGGCCGTGAAGCCTTGCGCGTGGGGCTGGCCGCGCTGGGCAGCATGGACGTGCTGAAAGTCGCCGCCCTGCCCCTGGCGGAACTGCGGGATGAGTTGAATGAAACCTGCTTCCTGGCCGTCTGGGGTAACCAGGGCGCGACGGTGGTGCATATCGAGCCGGCGGTGCGCGCGGTGACGGTGGTCACGCAATTGGGCTCGGTGTTGCCGTTGCTCAGTTCGTCCACCGGGCTGGTGTTCAGTGCGTTCCTGCCGTCGCGGGAAACCGTGGAGTTGCGCGAGCGGGAGATTCAGGCGGGCGTCGCCCATGCGTTGGCGGATGACCAGGAATACGCGACCACCTGTGAGCAGATCCGCCAGCGCGGCTTGCACTTTGTGCATGGTTTGCTGATGCCGGGTGTGGACGCGTTGTCGGCGCCGGTGTTCAACGCGGTCGGGCAAGTGGCGGCGGTGTTGACCGTGGTGGGGCCGACGTCGCTGTTCCATGCCGATGAAGACGGCCCGGCGGCGAAGCGTTTGCTGGCGGCGACCCAGGCGGTGAGTTGGCGCATGGGTTATCAGCCGTAACGCTCAGTATCAGGCACCCAACAGAACAAAATGTGGGAGCGGGCTTGCTCGCGAATGCAGTCTGTCAGTTAAAGCATCAGTGACTGATACACCGCATTCGCGAGCAAGCCCGCTCCCACATTTGATCGTCATTGTTTGACGAATAGTGCATGGCTTCAAGCCATCAAGCCCAGCGTCTTGGCCTTGGCCACTGCCTGGGTGCGCCGCTCCACCCCCAATTTGCTGTGAATCCTCCGCGCATGGGTTTTTACCGTGTGCAGCGAGATAAACAATTGGCTGGCAATTTCCAGATTGGAATTGCCCTGGGCAATCAGTTGCAGCACCTCAAGTTCGCGCTGGCTCAGGGGATTTTCCCCCGCCGCCGCCGGGCATTCCTGCGGTTCCAGCCCCAATGCACTCAACAACCCCGGTTGCCTGAGGCGCAGCTCGCGAATCGCCTGCTGTACCTGGCAACGCCCCGCCAGTTCCAATCCGGCTTCCAGCGAGCGCACGGCCAACGGGCGATCGCTGACTTGCCAGGCCACTTCCCCCAGCACCAAGTGCAACTCCGCTTCCAGGCACAGCATGCCCCGCTGACGGGCGGCCTCCAGTAACGCACTCAGGCGGGCGACAGGCTCTTCGGCGCGATGCAATTTCACTTCGGCCAGCACCTGCAAATATTCAAGCCTGGGGATCAACTCCAGGGTGGCCGGCGGTGCTTGTTTCGCCTTGGGGCCACGGTAGTGCCGCAGCACCCGGGTCACCGCCTCCAGGGTCAGTTCGGCGCGACCCTGTTGCAGCCAGAAATGCCCGCTGAGCAACAGCAATACGGCGCGATAGACGGTGTCGGGCACCTGGCGTTGCTGCATCAGGCGCTCAGCGTCGCGCAACTGGATAAACGCCTGGGCGTAATCGCCCTTGTTGGCGGCCAATAGCGCCAGTCCCAGGTAGCCGTAGAGCACGCGTTTGTCCTGGCTGTGCAGGCACATGCCCAGGCCGGATTCGAAGCATTCGGCGGCCACGCCGTCGTGGCCCTGGCGCAGCGCCAGGTGCCCACGTCGCAAGCAAATCCGACCCATCAACGGCCCGGCTTTAAGCCGCTGTTGCACCAGCATGCGCTGCACATTTTCCAGCAGGCTCTGGGCCCGATACGGCGCGCCGCGCTGCTCCAGCAACTGCGCATGATCGAGCTCCAACAATGCCTCCAACAGCAGTGAGCCGTGGGAGCGCGCCAGGCACAACGCCTCGCGGTTCAGCGCCTGGGCCACGTCCAGCTCGCCACGCAGCAAGGCTTGCTGGGTCAGGCCCGACAGGCACATCAGGCGCGACGTCCAGGCGCTCTCGGGCAAGTCTTGCAGGGCTTCGAGAAAATGTTCCCGGGCCCGTGCGGCTTCGCCGCCCAGATGCAACAGCCAGCCCCATTGCGCCTGCCAGCGGGCCAGCAGATAACGCTGCAGGTGCGCGGTCGGTTGCGGAGTGAAACGCGCCAGTTGGTCAATGCACAACGCCGCCTGGTCGAAACGCCCGGCAAACAGCAACGCCGCCGTGACCAAGCCCACCAGTTGCGCCGAGCCCAGCATCAATTCATCGCCATGCTGCTCATGCAGGCGCAACAACAGCACCGCATTTTGCTGGCGGAACAGGTCTTCAAAACTGAAGTGCTGCAACAGGCTCACGGCCACTTCGTACTCTTCGGCCAGCAGCGCCTGCTCAAACGCGGCCTGCCAGTCCTCGGCGGCGGTAAACCATTGGCACGCGCGCCGGTGCCAGGAGCGCCTGGCTGGCCAGGGTTCGGCGCGCATCAGTTGGGCCAGTGGCGGGAAGACTTGCAGCCAGTCGGTGGACTCCTCCCAGGGCTCGATAAAGGCACCCAGCGTCT
The DNA here is from genome assembly GCF_013386835.1 of Pseudomonas sp. IPO3774. Lineage (NCBI taxonomy): Bacteria > Pseudomonadati > Pseudomonadota > Gammaproteobacteria > Pseudomonadales > Pseudomonadaceae > Pseudomonas > Pseudomonas sp. IPO3774. The sequence goes on along the minus strand of NZ_JACAQY010000039.1, from coordinate 5,823 downwards.
GCAAGTCTCGCAGGTAGTCGCCACCGTCACCAAAGCCGAACAGGTGGTCACACAAGCTCGGGTTGAAGCGTGGCAGGTGCGCGAGCACGCGCCAGGCCTCAGCCAATTCCGGCGCCAGGCCCGTGAACAACTCGTGTTGCAGGTAGTCGAGCAAGGTTTTGTCCGGGTGCCCGTCGCCTTCAAGCAATCCGATACGCACTCCGGCGCACCAGCCGGCGCTGAACTGCAATACCTTGTCGGCGCTGGGCCCGGCCAAGTGCTGGATTTCGCTGGGGTCAAACGCCAACTCGGCAGCGCTGCATTCCCACAGCTCATCATCAAGCAACAGCCGGGGCCAGTTGCAGGCCGGCCGCCGCCGCGCGCCGATCCACCAGGTCAAGGCCGGGCTGCTGGCCGCCAGAATGCGGTCAAGCAACCCATCCAGTTCAGGCGCCGGCACGCGGCAGAAGTCATCGAGAAACAACCAGGCCGGCGCTTGCCAGCGGTTCAGGGCCAGCAGCAACGTGGGCTCATCAACAAAGTCGAGGCCAAGGCTTTGCGCCAGGCGCTGACACAAATCCGAGGCCACGCCATTCAGCGGCAACCAGTACACCTGGCACTGCGAAGGCGCCTGCAACGCGCACTCGGCGAGCAATGCACTCTTGCCACTGCCGGCCGGGGCGCAGAGCAACTTCACCCGTGCCGTGGCGTTGAGCAGCGGCACGGCCAGGCGCGGGCGCAACAGATGATGGGGAGACAAGCGTGGCATGAATCCAGGACGATCCAGACAACGGGTCATGGCGGTCATTACTGCGTCCCTGTTTTTTATTATTAGGCGGCGTGCGCCCTACCCTAGTCCTGTGGCTGGCGGTTGTTGAGGAGTATTCAGCAGGCTGATTGGCGGGCATAAAAAAGCCGGGAGCCAAAAGGCCACCCGGCACTCGTTCTAAAGGTGGAACACCGTAAATGTGGGAGCGGGCTTGCTCGCGAAGGCGGTGTATCAGTCACTGATGCTTTAACTGACAGACCGCCTTCGCGAGCAAGCCCGCTCCCACAGTTTCATCGCATTTCAATCAGGTTTTAGCGCACGCCTTCCGAGCGCAATGCTGCCGGCGTGTAGTCGGCCGCCTTGGCCGCAAAGCCGAACACAAAGCTGCTCTTCTCTTCGTTCTTCATGCCCAGGGCGATGTAGCGCCCGGCGATGATGTCGTACAGGGTTTCGACGGTGTAGGCCGGCACCTGATGGTCGTAGTAGAACTGCGCGTGACCTTCAGCAACACGCCACAGCTGGCCGCGGCCGTCGTAGTGGTCCACCAGCGCCACCTGCCAGCTGTCTTCGTCGATGTACATGTGGCGCTTGGCGTAGATGTGCCGCTCGCTCGGCTTGACCGTGCCGATCACTTCCCAGACCCGGTGCAGCTCGTAGCGGGTCAGGTCCTGGTTGATGTGGCCGGCCTTGATGATGTCGTCGTACTTGAGAGTCGGCGAATCGAGCTTGTAGCTGTTGTAGGGAATGTACATCTCCTTCTTGCCCACCAGCTTCCAGTCGTAGCGATCGGGAGCGCCGGAGAACATGTCGAAGTTATCCGAGGTGCGCAGGCCGTCGGCCGCAGTGCCCGGCCCGTCGTAGGCCACTTGCGGCGCACGGCGTACCCGGCGCTGGCCGGCGTTGTAGACCCAGGCCAGGCGCGGTTCCTTCACCTGGTCGAGCGTCTCATGCACCAACAGTACGTTGCCGGCCAGGCGCGCCGGGGCGGTCACCGATTGTTTGAAGAAGGTCAGTACGTTGGCGCCCTTGACCGGGTCCATGTCCGGGATCAGTTGCGGCACGGCCACTTCTTCCTCGAAACGGATCGGCGTGTAGCTGCCGTTGGTCTGCGGCGTGGCCTGGGTGATGATGCGGCGCAGGTTGCCGCCGTGGTAACGGGTGATGTGGTTCCACAGCACTTCCACGCCATTTTTCGGAATCGGGAAGGCGTAGTAGCGGTTGCCGGTGAAATTTTCCAGGCCATTGCCGTCGTTGATCGCGTGTACGTTGAGCGCGCTGCGCTTGATCGACTCGTAGATCTCCGGCGGCAGGTTGACCGTGCGGTGGGTCGGGTACACGGGGATCTTGTAGGTTTGCGGGTAGCGCTTGAACATCGCCACCTGGCCTTCGGACAGTTTGTCCTTGTACTTGTCGACCGTAGCGGCGGTGATCACGAACAGCGGCTTTTCATTGGCGAACGGGTCAGCGAGGAAACCCTTGCTGTCCACCGCCCCGGCGTTTTTCGGGATACCACCGGTCCATGCCGGGATCGAACCATCGGCGTTACCGGCCTTCTCGGCGCCCACCGGGGTCAGGGTAGTGCCGAGCTTGGCCGCTTCTTCCGGCGACACTGCGGCCATCACGTTGGCGGCCAACAGGCTCAGGGCCAACACCCCGCATTGCAGAATCATTTTGCGCATAGTCTCTTGTCCTTACTTAAGCCAAATCAGAAGTTCACGCCAAAGCTGAGGGCGATGAAGTCGCGGTCGGTGAGGGTGTTGTAGTCACCGCCAAAAAAGTCGGTGTAGCTCAGGCTCGCGGTGTAGGTGTTGCGGTAGTCCGCATCCACGCCGACGCTGATGGCCTTGGCGCCTTCGTTGAACAGGCCGTTGGGGCCGTAGCCGCTGACGTCCTGGGACCACGACACGTTGGGCTTGAGGTTGACCCCGGCGAATACGTTGTTGTAATCGAGGATGGCCCGGGCGCGATAACCCCAGGAGTTGGCCGTGACAAACCCATCGGTGTCGCCGCCGAACCCGTACTGGCCGTAGACCGAGTCACGGCCATAACGCAGCTTGGATTTCGCCTCCAGCCCGCCGACGTGCACAAAGGCCGCCTCGCCCACCAGGGTCAGGCGTTCGGCGCCCAGTACCTGGTCGAAGAATTGGGTCATGGTGCTCTGGATCTGGGTGATTTCCTTGCGGCGGTAGCCGGCGTTGTCGGCACCGAAGGAACTGCTGATCGGTGAAGCGGCGTTGCCGGCAATCGGGTTGACCAGGGCCAGCGTCAGGTCGGTGGTGTTGAGTTGTACGGGGGCATTCGGGCGGTAGCTGATTTCGCCGGTCCAGGCGGTGCCGGTGGGCAAGGTGGTCGAGAAGCTGGCACCGAACAGGCGGATGTTTTCCGGGTAGTCGAGGTAATACTGGCCGCGACCGAGCATCGTGCTTTGCGCCAGGCCGGCCCCGGTACCCGGGGCGATCCCGTTGGCCGCGTTGGCAATAGCGCCAATGGTTGCCAGGTTGGTGTTGGCGGTGATGGTACCGACGGTGGGCGTGCGGCTGTGATAGTTCATGAAGTACAGGCCGTACTCCGTGTCATCCCCCAGCCAACGCAACGCCACGCCGAACTGGCCGCCATCGCGCGCCTCGCGGTCTTTTGCACGCTGCACCACTACGCCTTCTTTCGTAACCTGGAAGCCCTGGCCAAACGCCGCCGCCACCGGTTGCAACGGCGCAATCGCCGGGCTGCCGACGGTGTAGTTGCCGTTACAGCCGTGGGCCACCACGTCGTTACCGAAGAAGGTGCCGCAGTTGTCCACCACGGTGTTTTCCCAGTTCAACTGGTAGAAACCTTCCACGCTCAACTGGTTGGTGAGGCTTTGGGAGGCGAACACCATGTTGACCGGAATCAGGCCTTCCTTGATCTCGGCGCCAGGGCGGCGGAACGCGGAAACGTCGATGGGGTTGATGCTGTTGATGGAGTTGCCGATGAACGTACTTTCCCCCCAACTGACCACCTGTTTACCGACGCGCACGTTGCCCGGCAAATCGCCGATGGAATAGTTGTGATAGACAAATGCATCGAGTAATTCGTAGCCGGAAGAGCGCGCGCCTTCGTCGCGGTGGTTATTGCTGATCTGCTTGAATTCGCGGTCTTCGTCCTGCAGTTCGAAGTCGTACCAGTACTTGCCGCGCACGAACACGCCGCTGTCGCCGTACTTGAGTTCCAGGTCGTGGATGCCCTTGAAGATCTTGGAGAAGGTCTCACCCTTCTTGAAGTTCAGGCGACCATCATCGCCGGTGGAAGCCTGGCCCGTTCCGCCGTTGGGAATGCCCACCAGCTTCTTGTCGGCATCGCGCATGCCCCAGCTGGCACCGACCGACAGCGAGGAATCGAATTGCCCTTCGATCTCGCCGATGTTGAACGAAACAGCCTGCGCCTGGGCACAGCAACCCAAAGCAACCGCAGCGGCCAGCGCCTGTGGCCTGAAGATGGCGCGCATTGTTGTTTTTGTCATGCGTCTTCCCCGGTGGTGTGACAGAAGGCCCCACCCTACTGCCCGCGATCAAGAGCGATAAGCGCACCAAGGAGGTATTCGTGTTGTCGCTCGAAAGGATGAGAGGGCGCTCTGGCCGGGGTCTTGGAGAGGCCATGGACGAGATGGATGAAGGATTATCAGGAGGATGGATGAGGTGTTATTGCCACTGTTGCGGGTTTGGTAACAGTCCTTGTCTCGAATCGCTATTTTTCATTTTGTAACAAAAGCCTATTCTTGCCTGGCTTTCAGGGCAAACCGCCCGCTTCCAGAACCTGGAAGAACAGCCAGTTTTTTATGGATTGATCAATATTTTCAATCTGTTACCGGTGTTCACTGACGTTGATTTATTGCTCCTTGATCAAACGTCTTACTTCAGCCGCTGCCTTTGCAGCGGCTTTTTTTATGCCTGAAATAAAGCGGGGCGCCATGGCGCCCCGCTTGATTAAAACTTTTTCACGTAATGATCACAGGCTGTACTTCTGCAGGTTGGCCATCATCTCCTTCAAGGCCTCGATGTTGTCCTTGGGGTGAGCGGCCCCGTCGAAGTCACAGATTTGCTGCCAGTGGGCGGCGACATCATCCGGGGAGAACCCGGCTTCAGGATCAAACCCAACCCCCAGGCTGCGCTCCCAGCGGGTCTTGCCGATCCAGCCGCCGCCCACCTCAAACAGCCCGGAGGTTTCCTGACACGCCTCGCTGCCCAGGTACACCACCAGCGGGCTGATCAATTCCGGCTTGAGGCGTTCGAAGACTTGCGGCGGGATCAGGCCTTCGGTCATACGTGTACCGCCGGTGGGGGCGATGGCGTTGACCAGGATGTTGTTCTTGCGGCCTTCCAGCGCCAGGGTGCGGGTCAGGCCGTACAGGCCGAGCTTGGCCATGCCGTAGTTGGACTGGCCGAAGTTGCCGTAGATACCGGAGGTGGAGGCGGTGAAGATCACCCGGCCGTAGGCTTGTTCACGCAGGTGGGGCCAGGCGGCGCGGGTGACTTTGTAGGCGCCTTCGACGTGTACGCGGTAGACCAGGTCCCAGTCGCTGTCTTCCATTTTGTGGAAGGTTTTGTCCCGCAGGATCCCGGCGTTGTTGACGACGACGTCGATGCGGCCGAAGGCGTCGAGGGCGTTCTGGACGATCTTGTCACCGTCGGTGACGGAGTCGTGGTTGGCCTCGGCGATGCCGCCGGCTTCGCGGATTTCGGCCACTACGCGGTCGGCCGCCGAGGCGTTGGCGCCTTCGCCCTGGGTTGAGCCGCCAAGATCGTTGACCAGCACTTTGGCGCCGTGTCTGGCGAACAGGAGTGCGTGGGCGCGGCCTAGTCCGCCGCCGGCACCGGTGACGATCACGACCTTGTCTTGGAACTGCACAGGCTCACTCATTGGGGACTCCAGGGGTGGTTAGGGGTGGATGGGTTGAGTGTCAGGCACGGGGCCTGGGGTCACAATAAATACGGCTGGGGGTGAATGGTGCGCGATAAGGCTGGGGGATGATTGGCGTGGCCGGGGGGTGGGTACATATCCGTTATTTGGGTGATGGCTGATATTGGTTCCGCTCTTACAGC